>CAZTDK010000207.1:0-9181 GCA_964611965.1 uncultured Binatia bacterium (SeqCode)
CCCGGTAAACGCGATGTCGGCGGCCAGACCTTCGGTGTGCAAGGAGGCTTGCGCGGCTTTCTGCCCCGCGGCGCGTAGATCGGCGTTGAACTCCGGGCTGCGATACCCCGAGAGCAATGTCATTTGCCGGGGATGGAAGTGGTCTTGGACGTAGGCGAGCAACTCGATCAGGCGCAGCGAGATCGCCGCTTCGCGTCCGTCTTCGCGCGAGCGGAAGAAGTGCCGGATGCGTGCCAGCGCCGCGGGATCGTAGGTGCCGTCAGCGCGCCGGTACTGGACGTCGAGCTTCTCGGCGAAGTGGGCGTGCGCGAGTTTGAGGTGTCCGTTCCCGGCAAAGAAGAAGCGCGGCTGTGCGGCGGCGGTGGAAAAAGGAGGCCTCCTCCCCGACCCTCCTCCGTTGCCGGCGGTGGCAACAAGCGAGGGGACCGTTCCGCTAACACCCTCACCCCCTGGCCTCCTCTCCCAAAGGTGGGAGAGGGGGAAGAGCAGCGTTCCCCTCTCCCATTTTGGGAGAGGGGCTAGGGGTGAGGGTGGCTTCAGCGGCGCCGGCTCGGCTGTCCGATCGAGTACGTTGACTTGGGTTATGGCGTCCGGGAATGGAATTCCGTCCACAGGGAGGAGGTCGGCAGCATGCGCGGCGCTGACCACCGCCAGCACCGCCAGCGCACCAATGAGCGCCCTCACCGCCGGATCAACTCCGGCGTACGCGCCAGGTCCTTGGTGATGTTCTTCTGATGCGCTTCGATCGTGCCGCCGCCGATTTCGAGCAGCTTGGCGTCGCGCCACAAGCGTTCGACAACGTACTCGCCCATATAGCCGTAGCCGCCGAGCACCTGGATGGCGCGGTCGGCGATTTCTTTGGCGATGCGTGCGGCGAACAGCTTGGCGGCGTCGGCTTCGACGCGGTTGCCGTACGAGTCGAGGTCGAGCCGCCGCGCCACGTCGTAGACGTAGCAGCGCGCTGCCTTGAACTCGGCATACGACTCGGCGATGTGGCGTTGGATCTGGCCGTGCTCGCGCAGTGGGACGCCGAACGCCTTGCGCTCGTTGGCATAGTTGACCATCACCTCGAGGCAGCGCAGCGCGATGCCGAGCGACATGGCGGCCAGGGTCAGGCGTTCGATCTCGAGGTTGCGCATCATGTGCTTGGCGCTTTCCCCTTCGTTGCCGACGAGGTTGGCGGCCGGGACCACGCAGCTATCGAAGACCAGCTCGGCGGTCATCGACGCGCGCATGCCCAGCTTGTCGTGCAGCTTCTGTCCGAGGCTGAATCCGGCGAAGCCCTTTTCGACCAGGAACGTGCTGATGCGGTTGTTGGTCTTGGCGTAGACGATGAAGACGTCGCCGAGCGTGCGGTCGTCGATGGACCCGTTGGTGATGAAGATCTTGCGGCCGGTGAGCAGATAGTGATCGCCGTCGCGCAGCGCCTGGCTGCGCATGCCGAGCACATCGGTGCCGGCATCCGGCTCGGTCATGCACATGCCGCCGATCCATTCACCGGAGATCGCCTTGGGTAGCACGCGGGCGCGTTGCGCCGCATTGGCGTTGCGGGCGAAGTTGTTCACGAAGAGCACTGCATGCGCCAGGTAGGCAAGGCAGAACCCCGGATCGGCGGCCGACAACGCCTCGTGCACCAGCACCGCGGCCACCGCATCGAGCCCGGCGCCGCCGTCGTGTTCCGGCACCGTCAGCCCCAGTAGCCCGAGGTCGCCGGCGCGGCGGAACAAGTCGAGGTTGAAACGCTCCTCACGATTGAACTGCGCCGCCTGCGGTTCCACCTCTTGTTTGACGAACGCGTCCACCGTCTCGGCCAGCAACCGATGCTCATCGGTCGGGGCAAACAAATTCAGCTGGCGCCACGTGTTTGCGGAATGGTGCTCGGACATATGCGGCTCTCCCGTCGGAGCGATACTCACGCAAAGCGCGCGTCAGGGCAAGTTGGTCAACACTCGAAGAGAATGGAAAACCGGGAACCTGGAATTGAGAACGGAGAACCGGCTAATCGTTTGCCGGCTCATTTGCCGGTTCTTCATTTCCCATTCTTGATTCCCGGTTTTCCATTCTCCTGCATTCGCTGTTACGCTGCCCCCGCACGGAGGAGGATGGGGCCCGGTGGCCTCCCCGGTCTTCAAAACCGCGTGGGCGGCCGCAAGGTCGCCGGAGGGTTCGACTCCCTTCCTCCTCCGCCATGAAATGGTGCATGCAATGAGGAGCGCAGCGCCCGATGAATCGTCCGCCCACAACTGACGTGGCATTGATCGTCGGCGCGACCGTCGTCAACGCGAGCCTCGCCGGTGCCCTGCTGCTGCTCGCTGGTTCGGACATCGCCGCGACGGAGCTGGCGTTGCGAACGACGGCGCGGGTGTCCTTCGTCTGGTTCATGCTGGCCTTCGTCGCGTCGCCCCTCCAGCAGCTGTGGCGATCGCGATTCAGCAGCTGGTTGCTGCGTCGCCGGCGCGCCCTCGGAGTGATCTTCGGGCTCAGCATGTCGATCCATGTCGGCTTCATCTTGCGGCTCTACGCACTGCACGCCCCGGCACGGCCGCCCATGGTGACCGACGCCGACTTCTTCATCGGCATCCCGGGCCTGGTGATGGTCGGTTTGCTGACGATCACGTCGGTAGAGGCGCTCAAGCGGCGGCTCGGCCCCGTCGCCTGGCCGCGCCTGCACACGGTCGGTATCTGGGCCGTGTGGGCGATCTTCTTCTTGTGCCTCGTCGACAGCGTCGGTCGGAAAACGACGGCTCACCCGGTGCTGGCGTATCACACGTTCATCGCTGTGCTGCTGCTGGGTCTGGGGCTGCGGGTTTGCGCGGCGCGGCAGCGGCGCTCGCCGGCGTCAGCTGACGGTTGATGTGGCGAAGAAGAGCTCACGCAGAGCCGCAGAGGACGCAGAGACGCTACGGTTCCGCTTCCCATGTCCCCAATGGCCAATCTCATCAATGATCTTGAACAGATTGGAGCGCTCTCTGCGCCTCTTCTCTGCCCCATCAAAGCAGCCCGAAGACCGCTAGCCGGCGCCGCGCGCCGACATACACTTTGCCGTTGGCGATCGTCGGGACGGTGAACTTCACGGCGCCGCCAGGATTATCGCGGCCCCGCGCCTGCGTGCTGTTGTACAACTCGGTGAGACTGTTGGCGTCGTAGGCGTGCAATACGGCCGAGCCCCGCGGGACGCTGGCGTCGCCGCGGGGGACGCTGTCAGTCTGCAACGTCCAGACGATACCGTTGCTGGTCCCGTTGGCGGAAATCGACGGCGTCGCGCCGGGAAATCCCAATGCTGAATTCGCCGACGCCACTTGTGACAGCTGTGTCCGCGTCGGGTCCAACCCCGGTGGCGGTACCAATTGAAAGGCCCGGAGCACGTCGCCGCTGCCGTTGTAGTAGATCGTGTTCGAGGTGCCATTGCTCCAGTACGCCGCCATGCTCCACGTGCCGCCAATCGCCGTCGGCATCGCCTGCACGATCTGAGCGTCGCTAACGCCGTTGGTGTTGAATCCACCCATACTGTCGCGATCCAACAAGTAGATCGTCCCGTCCTTACCGGAACCGACGAGCAGATGTGGGCTCGTCCCCGGCTGATCCGGGAGTACCAGCGCCGCCCCCGAACCCAGATCGAGATCGGCGCTGTTCAAGGTGGCTTGGTTGTATGGAGTAAAGTAGTCGGCCACCGGGAGGGTCGTCAGGGTGTCGGGGCTCGTCGATACTGCGCTAGTGCCCAGTTTTACGACGCTGTCGCCGTAATCCACCCCGCCAGTGTTGGCGTCGAAGTCGCCGTTGCCGCTTTCGAAGTAGATATTCCCATCGGTATCGGCCGCCGGTCCTGCGCCGCTTTGCCAGATGGCGCCCTGCGCGCCGTTCGGCGTGACGTTGAAGACGGCGACCTGCTCCAGCGTCGCCGCATCGTAGCCGACGAGCCATCCATGGTAGGTACCGACGTCTCCGTGTGAACCGAAGGCGATGTATACGACGCCATGGACAAGCAACAATCCGGGACGTTGCAGGTGGCGGAGTGGATCCAGCACATCGATCGTTCCACCGTCGCCGCTCCCGTTGACGGAGGCGGTGATCACGACGGGGCCGCCGAACTTTTCGGCGCCGCTCGCGATGTCGAGCGCATGCAACCGGTAGACGTAGGTATGACTGCGACCTTGGAATTCCTTGGTGTTGGCGACGACGTACAGCGTGCCGCTGTTCGCATCGATGACCGGGGTGCCGGTGATGCCCATTTCGGGGATGATATCGCGAGCCCCGGTGTCCCTGGCAGGCACGGTGGTGACGCCACGCCGCAGAAAGCTGACTTTCCAGAGCGGGACGCTGTTGGGTCCACGGCGATCATCGGCGTCGAAGGCGTACACAGTGTCGTGCTCCGTGGCGACGTAGACGACGTTATGCACCCCATTGTTCGGAATCGTGACGCCGGGAACGTAGAGCGGCTGCGCGTATACGTAGCCATTCACGTTCTGTCCGAACAGCTTGCCGAACTGGGTGTGGTTCACGTTGGCGGTTGTGAGGAGCGTTTCCTGCAGATTCGCGCCGCTCCGGCTGTTGTCATTGTGGGATGTGAGCACCTTGATCCCCGGTGGTGCAACCCCGCCGCGCACGGCCCGCACGTCGTAGGTGGACGACGTATCCGGTGCGCTCAGGCCGTTCGCCGGAGCGGCAACCGTGTAGCACTCAAGCCAGGCGGTGCCCGGCGCCCCGACAACTGGAGACGCCGACCAATAGTGGTGGGGCGGTGTGCAGCTGCACGCGGGGCCGCCGTTGCGTCGACCGTACAGCCGGGGTGACTTGTGGTGAACGTTTCGAATCCTGGAGGAATGTCGCCGTATGGGCCGCACAGCGTGTCGAACGCTGCGGCAACGCATCCGCCCCCTGGAGTTGCGCCACATCCGGAGGGGCTCGCCTGGATACTCTCGATCTCTGCCGGTTGTCCGGTCAGTGCGCCGGGCCGGCCGGCGGCCGTCGGCAGTCGCCAGTCTTGGTGACCGGCAAACGGCGAGGCCGGATTGTTGAGCAAGGGAAGGAAGACCGTGGCCGCACTGTTCCAGTCGTACAGGTTGTTGAGGTCGTGGATGCCGCCGGCGTTGTCCTTCTTTTCCCACACCAGGCATGTCGTGCGGTCGGTAATCGTGCCGTCGCCGTTGTCGACGAATCGCGGTGCCGCGCTCGGATTCGTCGCGCAAGGTAGGCAGGTGCCGCTAGAGCAGATCAGGGTGTACGAAGCGGCGTTCCCAGCATCGCAGGTCGTGCCGTCCGGCATTCCCACACACGACACCGCCTGGGCGACTCGTGCTGCGCTGAAGAGCATCGCGCCCACGACCGCGGCCAGTTTGTGCCCTCGCCGATTCATTGATTTTTCCTTGCCCCGGCCCAGCGTCGTGCGACGATGCGTGAACCCCGATGCGTTGATGGACACGCCGGAGACGCATCCAACCTCGCCGATCCGAGATCGGCGCGTGCGACTGACTGCTGCGTTCGTCGAGTTGGCCGCGTGAACGCGGTGGGCAATGCTGCTGTAGGCCATCAGGATAATCCCTCCCTCAGCGCCCCCGCATGCAGCGTATCTTCGTCCAGCCCCGCGGACAAGGCAAGCACAAACTACATGGAACTGGCGACAAGCGATTCGCGACTCGACAGCCGATCGACGGGCATGCGCGCCGCCGCGGTAGTCGTCGGGGAGGGCGCGCCGCCGCGGCAACCACGGGCGTTGGTCGGCGCCGTCATCATATCGTGCACACTCCCCAGATCTGGTGCACACTCCAAAGACCGCCTAGAGGCGGATGACAAAACAATGCATTGGAGTCAGCAGCAAGCTCACTCAGCGCGGATCTCCTGATGCGCGTGCCGCGTCAGGCAACTCTCTACCCGCCGGCTTCAACCCGGCGCCGTGCGCTTACTTGGTGTGCTTCTTCTGTGCGATTGCCAAGCCCTCGTTCAGCAGTGCTGCCACGACGCTGGTCTTGGTGGCGTTCAGCTCCTTGGACAGCCGATCGATCGCGGTGACGACGTCGAGCGGCACTTTCACGTTCATCATGCGTGCACCGCTCGGGGTTCGCGATTTGAGATCACTGAGTCTCAGGTTGCTGCGCTCGATTGCCATGGCCACTCCTTTTTCCGCTCGTCGGGTCCGAGCATCCAATATACTTGTTCTGCGTAGGGTGAGTACTATTGTTGGCGTGTCGACGCAATCCCTCCTGGCGCGAAAGCTCCGACGCGGGCAGAAATCGCCTCTCGCCACAATGCTGATACCCGCCGGGCATTTTAGTGGAGCGCACGATAGCGCTATCGCGAGGTCAATACATACGTCGCAAGGGGGGGGTACTATGAATTTTCTCCTTCATTGTCCTTCGTGAACCTTGTGCCCTTCGTGGTCCCATTCTCCGACACGGATCACGCCACATATCTCGGGCTCAAGCGAGAATCCGAGCCGCGTGTCGCATTGAACCTCTGCCGCGGCTACTGTCACCACCTGGATGACCGACAGCACCGACGCCATCGAAGTTCCATACGATTCGCTGAACCCTGAGACGTTGCGCCTGGTCGTCGAGGAATTCATCACGCGAGCCGGGACAGACTACGGCGCGTCCGAGCGTACGCTGGCGGAAAAGGTTGCCGATGTGATGCGCCAGCTGCGTAGCGGCGAGGCGATCATCGTCTTTGATCAACGGATGGCTTCGGTGAACATCGTACCGGCTGCGGGTACCTTCCGTCCGCGATAGACCCCGGCGCGACCGGCGGCCGCAAAACCGGAATCACGAAAACCCGAACGCTCACGTTCAAACGAGCGGCGATTCCTGGCCCGTGAGCCCAGTCATCCGGACGCTCTCCTCCCAGAGCGCGTGGGCTTGGGCGATATCGTAGGAGGCCGGCGACGACGGCGCCTCACGCCAGCGCGTGTGCGATGGGAAGTACTTTCCCGAAACATGTTCCAGCCCGGGATCGAGTACCATTCGCGCCAGCGCGCCGCCGGCTTTGTCGGCGGGGTTGATGCCGGGAAGCACGGGTGTCAGCAGCCGGGCCGCTGCCGGGAGAATCCGATCCCAGATGAAACGCAAAGCCGGCGGATAGTCCCGGGCGAGCCCCGAGCCGGGAACCAGCCCCGGCTCGAAGGCATTGACGGAGAGCCGGCGCGCGTCCGTCGACAGGCCTGTCGCCTCTATCCGGCGGACCAGCTCATAGGCGAGCCAGAGATTGCACAGCTTGCTGTTTACGTAGGCGAGGCGGCCGTCGAACTCACCGAGCCGCGGACCACCGGTGGTGGCGAGCGTGCCAAAGTCGGTGACTGCGGGCTTCGGCATTCCGGTTCGGCGGCTGGCGTCGTGTACGCCGGAGGAGACGATGACGATCCGGACGGGAGCGTCCCTGACCAAGCGTGTGAGCAACAGGTTGAGGAGCAGGAAGTGGCCGAGATGATTCACCGCGAAGGTGAGCTCGTAGCCGTCTGGTGACAGCCGCGGCCCATGATGCACTTGCAGGCCGGCGTTGCAGACGAGCGCTCGAAGCCGAACATCGCGCGCCTCGATCTCCGCCGCGAACTGCCGCACGGCGGCGAGCGAACCGAGGTCGAGTCCGAGCTCGGACGCCGCGTCGGCGCCGTTCTCCGCGGTGATCTGTCGTACCGCGGCCACCGACGCCGCACGGTTGCGGCTCGCAATCAGCACATGCCATCCCGCGCGTGCCAGCTGGCGCGCGCACTCGAAGCCGATTCCGGAGTTTCCGCCGGTCACCAGTGCGGTGTCACGTGTCATGATTGGGAGGTATCTTGCCCGAAAGGACGGGCCACAGGGAAGACCCTCGGTCGTCCAACTGGGGTAGAAAGGCCGGACGCCGATGTCCTGACGCCGGCACCGGTGGCCGCTCGCACGAGGGCTGCAGGGGTGTTGACCCGTGCGTTCACCCAAGCCTTTGCCGCGCGTGCAATCCACGACTTGCCTGCGAGTGGGACGCTGCTGCGCGTTAGCCAAGTCTTCGCGATGGCACCGCAGAGCGACCAACGGGAGCGGCCCAGAGAAGAGATAGCCGGGCGCAGCCCTGTCAACCGGGATGCCGCCTCGTTCGTTCTGTTGGGAAGACGAGGGAGAATCTGAATGAAAGTATCGAACGTCGTCTCACTGATTGTGCCGGTTGCCATTGTGCTCACCGTGGCGACGGCTCCGGCTCATGCTCACGGGGCAGGGGGGGCATGTCGCCAGGACGTCCAGGCGCTCTGTCCGAATGTCACACCGGGTCCAGGAAGTTTCCGTGACTGCCTCAAGACGCTCTGTCCCGATATCACCTCCGGCCCGGGCAGCTTCGGTGCCTGTCTCAAGCAACATGAGAGTCAGCTGTCAGCGGCATGCCAACAGCACTTGAGCCGCGTCGCGGCCAAGTTGGAGGCAGTCCGCCAGGCGTGCCAACCCGACGTGCAAAGCTTCTGCAGTGACGTCACGCCAGGCCACGGCGCCATCATCAAATGCCTGCGCCAACACAAAGGCGAGCTGTCACAGACCTGCAAGGAGCAATTGCACAAGCTGCGGCGCTGGCGTCACCACCATCACACGCCCACTGCGGCTCCCGATAGCGCGCCGAGCAAGAGCTAGCGGTGAGACAAAACTGTCACGCAAAGCCGCAGGGCTCAAGGATCGTCTTGATTCCCTGCGTCCTTTGCGGCTTTGCGTGGGGTCCTTTTTCTGTCACATTACGACGAGCGTCCCGTAAGCTCAGGCAGAAGAACCTGTTTGCGACCCAACGGAGCAGCCCATGGAAAAGACGTCCCCGCAACCCCGTTTTTCTGAGATTGTACGTCGACGCCGGGACAGGGATACTGTCCCGACGAAGGAGAGGTGAATGATTCTTGGTTCAGGAGCAATCTCGGGTCGACGGATACATCGCGGCGTTGCGCTGGCCGCGCTGAGCCTTGCTGCGCTGACGGTGGGAATCCAGCCGGCGCGGGCCGCGACGATCACGGTCAACAGTGCCGACGACACGACCGACCAGGATGCGAAGTGCACCCTGCGGGAGGCCATCGCCAACGTGAATGCGGCTAGCGACAGCAGCGGCGGCGACTGCACGGCGGGGACGGGCAGCGGCGATACCATTGTGTTCAATCTCACTCTCCCCGCGACCATCACGCTGACCACGAACACCGAGCTGGAGATCGATAGCGATGTGACGATCACTGGCCCGGCTGCAGGCGTAC
>CAZTDK010000208.1:0-9159 GCA_964611965.1 uncultured Binatia bacterium (SeqCode)
GCTGCATGTGCGCACTTCGACGCCGGTGGTCACCTTGCTCCAGCGCGGCGCTGCGCCACCAGATGTCGAAATACACCTGAACGGCACCGTGCTCGACGCGTACTTGAGCGAGGAGCCTGCGCAACTCGGGTTGCGCGCCCTGGGTGCGGGGGAACTCACCGGGACCGCCGAGGTCACGACGTCACCGGTCGTCCCCATCCGCGAGGGCCTCGGTCCCGAGGTCCTGCTTGCCGCCGGGGCGACACGCTTGTTTTCTTTCAACGTGACGCAGGCCGGCCCGGTCGGGATCGGCGTGCACGCCAACCCTGATGTCGTCGATTGCACGCTGCTCGATGGCAACGGCAACCGCCTCGGCAGCGGCGTCGCGCAAATGCCGACGCTCAAACCCGGCACGTATCTGCTGGCGCTGCACGCACCGACGGGCAGCGCGCCGGTGTCGGCGCGTCCGGCGCTTGCCGGGGTCGAGCTCCCAAGCACAGCGCCGCCGGAAGAAGTGGTGCGCGGCTACCTGAAGCTGGCCATCGCGCCGGAGCCGACGCCGGCGGTGGCGGGCAACGAGGACTGAACGACCAGATTGCAGGAGTCTTTGTGTGGCGCGAAGAATTTCATGCGGCCAGTTCGCACACCACCCTCACCCCCTGGCCCCCTCTTCCAAAATGGGAGAGGGGGAAAGCCAGCGTTCCCGTCTCCCATTTCTGGAGAGGGGTTGGGGGTGAGAGCTGCGCGCCGAGAACACGAAATCGAGAACCCGAGAATGGAAGCCCAGACCAATCAGCCCGTTTTCCATTCTCCATTCCCGGTTCCCGGTGTTTCATTCTCTTTCTTGTACCACTGCTCCTCCTGATCCCACTCGCCGCGCCTGCCGCTCCCACGCCCTCCGCCACCATCGCGCGTCCAGCGCCCAGACGTCCCGCCGCCGCGGAGGGCACGGTCGTCGTGCCCGACCACTTCCTGCGGCGGTGGGATCCCGTCACCATTTTCTTCGTGAACGACCGTGGTCCGGGAAAGGGCGGACCGGAGGATCATCCGGAACGCTTCGTCACGCTCACCCCGGCGCAGCCCGGCGCGTTTACCTGGCTCGACGCGCGCACGCTGCAGTTCCGCCCCGCCGAGCCGTGGCCGCCGCTGGCGCGCACCACCTGGGTCGTCGACAAGACGACGTTCCGACTCACCACGCTCATGGCGGCGCCGACAACCACGATCCCACGCGACAACGCCATCGGCTTGGATACGCTGGACACACTCACGCTCACCTTCGCTGAGCCGATCGACCCACAGGCACTGGCCCGTATGCTCACCCTCGAATTGCGGCCGCTCCCGGGCATCAACGGCAGCACCGGACGCTGGATGACGCGCGACGACTTCGAGATCAAAACCATGGAGCGGCACGCGCGCAACGATCCTGCGACCTATGTCGTCGAGCTCAAGTCACCGATCCCGCTCGGCACGCGGACCATCGCGCACCTGCGCCTGTCGCTCGACGACGATGCCTCGGAGTCGTTCACCGACATCGGCTTTGCCACCGCGGAGCCGTTCCGCATCCTGGAGGTCGGCTGCCGCACCATGCGGGGGACCGGCGGCGGCCAGGTCCGGCACACGTACCCGGTGACACCGGAAGGCTCGCGCTACAGCGCCGATCAGGCGCTCAATTGCGGCTCGGGTACGCGGACGTTGCTCGTCGAGTTCTCGGCGCAACCACGTGAGCTCGGGCCGGTAGAAGCGCGCAATCTCGTCCGCTTCACGCCGGCAGTCGACAAGCTCGACACCAGCGTCGAGGGAAACACGTTGCTGATCTCCGGCGCCTTCGCCTGGGACAAGGTGTACCGGGTCGATCTGGCGCCGACGGCGCTGACGGACCAGCAGGCGCGCCCGCTCGACCTGAAGGCCGAGAGCGAAATCTATGTCTACTTTCCGCGCCGGCCCGGATACCTCAAGTGGAGCGCGGCTGAGGGCGAAATGGAGCGCTTCGGGCCGCATATGCTGCCCGTCGAGGGGCGCGGCAAAGAGCGGCTCGACCTACGCATCTTTCCGGTCGATGCGCTCGATCGCTCCTTCTGGCCGTTCCCGGGCGAGCCAGTCACCGTCGACGAAGCGCGACAACCGCCGCAGCCCGGAGACGAGCCGCAGCCGTACACGGCGATCCCGCCGATTCCGGTGAACGAGCTGCAGAAACAAATTACCGCGCTCGGGTCTCCACCCGTCTCGACGATTGTGCCCCTTCCCCTGAGGCGCGAGGGCAGCAGCGCGACCTTCGGTCTCGACGTCACACCCCACCTCGAGCACATTGCGGGGAAGGACCAGCCGGGCACCTACCTCGTGGGCTTGCGGCGCGTCGACAGCTCGCACGACCGCGCCTGGATGCGCGTCGAGGTCACCGATCTGAGCCTGACCGCGGTCGAAGAGCCCCAAGCGGTGCGCTTCGTCGTCACGTCGTTGTCCACAGGCGCACCGGTGCCGAACGCGACGCTCCGATTGGAAGGTGGCCTCGACACCACGTGGACAACATTTGCCGAAGGTACGACCGGCCCCGACGGAAGCTTCGTCTGGCCGGCTCCGGGGTTCGATGCCAAGCATTGGCGCCAGATGCTGCGCGTCGTCGTAACGCACGCCGGTGATACCCTGGTGCTCGACCCCGACCGGGTTCCCGACGGCTACCGCGACAACCATTGGGCGCCGACCCACGAGCGCTGGCTGCAGTGGGCCTTCGGGCCACTCGGCGAGCGCGGCCCACAGCCGGCGGAGTTGTGCCATATCTTCACCGAGCGGCCGGTGTATCGACCGGAAGAGGAGGTGCACATCAAAGGCTACCTGCGTCGCCGCGAGCGCGGCGAGCTGACCCCGCGCAGCTTCGACGGGTTCGTCGTCGTCCAGGGCCCGGACGATCAGTCCTGGAAGTTGCCGGTGACACTCACCACCGCCGGCAGCTTCTACGCAAAGTTCGCGGAAGCCAACGGGCCCACCGGCGAGTACACGGCCCACCTCGAAGACCGCACGGAGAAGCACTACGGCAACGTCACGTTTCGCAAGGAAGCGTATCGTATTCCGACATTCGAGGTGCAGCTGCACGCCCCCGACAAGGTGCCGCTCGATCGCGCGTTCGACGTGAAGATGACCGCCAGCTACTACGCCGGCGGCAAGGTCGCCGGCCGGCCACTGCAGTGGCGCGTCACGCAGTTCCCGTATACCTGGGCGCCGAAGGCGCGCGAGGGATTCCTGTACTCCTCCGACGGCCGCTTCTCCGGCACCGGCAAGTTCGAGTCGTCGTCGAAGCTCGAGAAGGACGACACGACCGACGACGACGGCGGCGCCGGACTGGTGATCAACCCGGCCATCGAACCGACCGCACAGCCACGCACCTACACGATCGAGGCGACGGTCACCGGGGCCGACGATCAAACCGTCACCAACACCAAGCACGTGATCGCTCTGCCGCCGTTCGTCCTCGGCCTGAAAGTGCCGCGCTATCTCGAACAGGTGCAGCAGATCGAACCGCAGGTCATCGTCGTCGGCCCGGACGGCGAGCTGCAAGAAGGCACGGAGGTGACGGTGCGGCTGTTGAATCGGCAGTGGCATTCGCAGCTGCGCGCCAGCGACTTCTCCGACGGCATCGCTCGCTACGCCACCGACATCGTCGACGAAAAAGTCTCCGAGACAACCATTGTGAGCGGCAAGGAACCGATCACGGTACGGCTGCCCATCGACACGGCCGGGGTGTACGTGGTCCAGCTCGAAGCGCACGACATGCTCAACCGGGCGCAGGTGATCGCCGTCGATCTCTATGCGGGCGGCGCACAACCGGTCACCTGGCCGAAGCCGACGACACGCGTCTTCGAGGTTGCCAGCGACAAGGACACCTACGATCCCGACGACACCGCCGCCATCGTGTTGAAGAGCCCGTATCAGGAGGGGCGCGCCCTGGTCATCGTCGAGGCACCGGACGGCAATCGGTACGAGTGGCTCGAGATCAAAGGTGGCAGCGCCACCTACAGGGTCCCGCTCAAGAACACCTACGTCCCACAGCTGCCGGTACATTTCGTCCTGATGCGGCCACGGCTCCCGGGCACCGGCTCGACACCGGTCGATCAGATGGATCTGGGCAAGCCGTCCACCGTCGCCGCGACCGCGTGGGTGCAGGTCAACCCGGTCGACAACCGCGTCAACGTCATCCTGGAAAATCCCCCAAAGGCGCAGCCGCGCGACAAGGTCGACATCACCGTCCGGCTCGCTGATCCGCATGGCCAGCCGCTGCCGGGCGAGGTGGCCCTGTGGCTGGTTGATCAAGCGGTGCTGGCGCTCGGCAAGGAGCAGCGGCTCGACCCGCTGCCCGACTTCATCACGGAGGTGCAGTCGCACCTGACGGTGCGCGACACCCGCAACCTGCCCTTCGGGTATCTCCCGTTCGCCGAGCAACCCGGAGGGTCGGGTGGACAAGGCGAAGAAGCCAAACCGTTCGACAAGGTCACGGTGCGGCGTAGCTTCAAGCCGGTGCCGTACTACAACCCATCGATCGTTGTCGGTCCCGACGGCGTGGCGACGGTAACGGTGGAGTTGCCCGACAATCTCACCAACTTCAAGCTGCGCGCCAAAGCGATCAGCGGACCCGACCGGTTCGGCTACGCCACCGGTGACCTCGCCGTGCGATTGCCGGTCATCGTGCAGCCGGCGCTGCCGCGCTTCGTCCGGCCCGGCGACAGCTTCACGGCCGCCGGTATCGGCCGTGTCGTCGAAGGTGCAGGCGGCCCTGGATCGGCCGGCATCTGGATCACCGGCGCCACACTCGTCGGCCAGAGCACCCGCGAGTTGGCGTGGGCGCCGGATCGGCCTGAACGCATCGAGTTCGGCGTCGATGTCGGCACACCTCCGTACACCGCCGAGGGCACCCTGGCGCGCGAGACGGTAGCGTTCAAGGTCGCGGTGAAGCGCGATTCGGACGGTGTCAGCGACGCCTTTGAAGTCGAGCTCCCGATCCGCGACGACCGCCAGCGGGTGTCGCAACGACTGCTGCAGGACCTGCATGCGGGCACGCCACTGACGCTCCCCGCGCTCGGTGAGCCCATGCGTCCCGGTACGCTATGGCGCAGTGTCCTCATCTCTGATCAACCGGCGCTGCTCCGCATGGCCGCCGGACTCGACTTCCTGCTCGGTTATCCCTACGGCTGCACCGAGCAGAAGCTCAGCCGCGCGCGTACCGTGGTCGCGCTCAAGAAATTCCGCACCCTGTTGCGTGAGGAAGGCGGCGCGGCGAAGACCGAGAAGCCGGTCAAGGATTTCCTGGAATGGCTGCCGCTGGTCGTCGACGGCAACGGCCTCTGCGCCTATTGGCCGGGCGCACCGGGCTACGTCTCGCTGACCGCGTGGGTGGTACAATTCCTCGTCGAGGCGAAGGCGCAAGGCTTCGCGGTCGATCAGAAGCTGCTCGAACCACTGACCACCGCGCTCGATCAGGCGCTGCGTTCCGACTACAGCCACTTCATCGACGGTGAAGCGTTCACCGAACGCGCCTGGGCGTTGGCCGCGCTGGCCGATGCGGGCAAGTTCAACCCGGCCTACGCCGCGGAGCTGGCGCGGCGTGCGCAGTACCTCGATCTCGAAGGCGTTGCGCAGGTAGCGCTCGCCCTCGCGCGCAGCGGCGACAGCGACTCCTCGACACTCGAGGATCTCAACCAGAAGATGTGGGATGCCGTCGTCATCCGTCTCTACCAGGGACACGAGCAGTACGGCGGCCTGCAGAAGGCAACGCACACCCGCAACGGTCTGATCCTGCCGAGTGAGACACGGTCGGTGGCGGAGATGACGCGCGCGGTGAGTCGGATCAAGGCGGATGCACCGCGCCTGCAACTCATGGTGAACGGCCTGGTGACCCTGGGGCGCGGCGATGGCTGGGGCTCAACCAACGCCAACGCCGCCGCGCTGCTGGCGCTCGCGGAAATCTTGCAGCCGCCGTTTGCCGGCAGCATGCCACGCAGCGTCCAGGTGCGATTCGGCACTGACACACGCAGGCTAGCGATCGGCCCAGACGCGCCGTTGGCACAGCTCGTCAGTACCAGCGCCGATGCCGGCGAGCTCGTGGTGGAAGGGTCGGACGCGGACGTCGTCGTGGCACGCACGGAGACCTCGTACATCCCGCAAGCCGACGGCAGCCAGGTCGCGGCCGAGGCGAACGGCCTGGTCGTCAGCCGCGAATGGTTACGTGTCCCGAAGACCGACGGCGTACCCCCAGAGCGCATTCCGATCAACGATCCGGGAACGACCGCGAAGCTCATCATCGGCGACACCATCGAGGAGCACACGCAAGTCGTGAACCCGGAGGATCGCCACTACGTCGCCGTCGTCGTCCCGCTGGCGGCGGGAATGGAACCGCTCAATCCGCAGTTGGCGACGGCGTCATCCGACGCCAAACCGCGCGGCGCGCTGACCCTCGCACCCAGCTACGTCGCCTACCTCGATGACAGCGTCTCGTTCTACTACGACACCTTGCCGAAAGGGACGTACGACTTCTACTTCCGCAGCCGTGCTACCACCGCCGGCCGATTCATCCAGCCCGCGGCGCAGGCGGAGATGATGTACGACGGCAGCGTGCGCGGCAACTCGGCGGGGGCGCGGGTCCAAATCGGGAAAGAATAAGCTCACGCAGAGACGCTCACGCAAAGAGGAGAAGACGAAGAAACGCATCACCCGAGTCGTCAATGGTCTCCCCGACTAAATCCGCTGCCCCTCCCCATCCTTGGCTCCGCTCCGTGTCTTCCTTTGCGTCTTTGCGCCTTTGCGTGAGCGTCTTTGTGATTTTGTCTTGCGTCTTCTTTGCCGGCCGCGCGCACCTCATTTCACCGGAACCCACGTTGCTGCTGCGCGACCGTCACGGCGCTTTCCTCGGCGAGGTCGGCTACGGCAAGGAGAGCGAGGCAGGCTATTGGTCGGTGGCGCCGTTGCCGCCGCGGGTCGTCGCCGCGACGCTCGCGACCGAGGATCGCCGCTTCCGGCAGCATCCGGGTGTCGACCTGCTCGCGGTGCTGCGCGGCGCGTGGCAGAACCTGCGCGGCGCGCGGCGTATCTCAGGCGCGTCAACCATCGCAATGCAAGTGGCGCGCATGCAGCATCCGGGCGCGCGCACCTACTTCCGCAAAGGCATCGAGGCGGTGACCGCATGCCTGCTAACGGCGCGCTATGGCCGAGACGCCGTCCTGGCGCACTACCTGCGCATCGTCCCGTACAGCAATCGTATCCACGGCATCGCCTACGCGGCGCGCCGCTACCTCAACAAGCCGGTCGACGACCTGAGCTGGGCGGAGACCGCATTCCTTGCCGCCATTCCGCAGGCGCCATCACGGATGAACCCATTCACCGCAGACGGCCGGGCGCGCGCCATCCGCCGCGGCAGCCGGATCCTCGCGGTGCTGCACGCCCGCGGCGAGCTGCCGCACCACGAGTACGAGCTGGCGCAGCGACAGATCGCCGCGTTGCGGATTCCGCTGCTGCCCCGGCGGCCGCTCAGCGCCATCCATGTCATCCTGCACCTCCAACAGCTGCTGCACGATCCGACGCGGCGCCGGGCGTTGCCGGCGGCGGGCATCGTCGACACGACCATCGACCTCGACATCCAGGAAGCAGCGGCGGCGGTCACCGCCGGCACTCTGCGCGAGTTGGAGAGCCGCGGCGCCGGCAATGCCGGGGTGCTGGTCGTCGACCGCGGCACCAACGAGATACGTGCCGTCGTCGGCTCCGCCAACTACTTCGACATGCAGCATGCCGGGGCGTTCGACTACACGCGCCTGGCGCGCTCGCCAGGCAGCACACTGAAACCGTTCTTGTACGCGCTCGCGTTAGAACGCGGCCTGATCACCCCGGCAACGATCCTGGACGATATCCAGCGGACGCCCGGCGACATCGTCAACGCCGACGAATCGTTTCTCGGCCCTTTGCTGCCGCGCGTGGCGCTGGCCAACTCGCGCAACGTCCCGGCGGCAAACATGTTGGCGCTGATTGGTCTCGACCAGGGCTACGCCTTCCTGCGCGAGCTCGGTTTGCATCGCGGCGATGACGTCGCGAGGCGCTTTGGCTTGGGACTCTCGATCGGCGCCTTGCCGGTCACGCTGACGAATCTGGTCCATGCTTACACCCTGCTGTCACGGGAAGGGGTCCTTTCAGACCTGGTGTGGTACCGCGGCCAGCCGGTTGAACCGCCGCGCCGCCTGTTGTCCGAAGAGACGGCGCGCCAGGTCACGCTGTTTCTCGCCGATCCGATGGCGCGCCTGCCGACGTTTCCGCGCATGGGGGCCAGCGAGTATCCGTTTCCCGTCGCCATCAAGACCGGCACCTCGTCACGCTATCGCGACGCGCTCACGGTCGCGTACTCAACGCGGTACGTCGTGGGCGTATGGATCGGGCATCCGAACTATCGGCCGATGCATCGGCTCACGGCGTTCACCTCTGCTGCGGGCCTGGCGCAGGACATTCTGACCGATCTGCACCGTGGGGAGACCGGTGGTCTCGACGACCGGCAGTTTCCGGCGCCGCGTGGCTTCCGCGCCGAACGCGTCTGCGCACTCACCGGCAAGCGCGCCACACCGGCGTGCGCACAGGTGTTCCTCGAATGGTTTCGCGCCGGCCAGGAGCCGGTGCAGAACTGCGACGCACACCAGCAGTTCGCCATCGACGCGCGCAACGGCCTGCTGGCAACGTCGTTCACGCCACGACCGTTCATCGAGGTGCGTACATTCACTACGATGAGCCCGCGCTACGCCGCGTGGGCAACCGCCGCCGGATTGCCGCGGCCGCCAACGGAGGTGAGCCCGCTGGATACGCCGCTCGTGATGACGGCGACTGCTGAACAGCGCGGGCAGCGTGCCGCGCCCCTACAGTCTCGGCTCCTCGCAGAAGAAGGCCCCGCGGCGGTTTCTCGAACCCCGAAGCTCTCCATCGTTGCGCCCGACTCGGGCGCACGCTTCGTGCGCGATCCCGACACGCCGCCGGCGACCGCGACACTGGCGTTGCGCGTCGTCGTCGATCCGCCCGCGCGGCAAGTGGTGTGGTACGTCGACAACCAACCCTTCGAGGTCGTCGACTACCCGTATACCGCGCGCTGGCGGATGCAGTCTGGCGAGCATACATTCCAGGCGCGAGTGCCGTACACCGATGTAGCGTCCAGCTCCGTGCGCGTGC
>CAZTDK010000209.1:0-9157 GCA_964611965.1 uncultured Binatia bacterium (SeqCode)
TGGTCGCGAGAATCGAACTGCCGTGAGTGGCGCCGGCAATGCCGAGGAAGACCTTCGGCGCATCGATCTGCGTGTACAGCGTCTGCGAGTCTTTGTACGGCACCGTCTCATCTGCCGTGCCATGCGCCACCAGAGTGGGCGGCCCGGCGGCGATCGAGTCCTCGCCGAAGAGGCTCGCGAGGATGTCGATCGGGGCGGCGGCCCACAGCAGGCTGGCGCGGACTCGGGGGTCGCGGCAGCAGTCCTTGCGTGTCAGAGCAACCACCGTCGTGCCACCCAGCGAGGTCCCCAGGACGGCGATGTCGTCGGCACTGATCCGGCCTTGGAGCGCGTCACCCGCCGTCGCGTTCGCGGCAAGGATTTGCGTGATCACGAAGCTGATGTCGGCGGGCTGGTGGCCGGCATCTCCGAGCTTGGTGACAGCCGGGCCGGGCGCGTTGTGATTGGTCACCGGGAAGGCGGGAGCGGCCACCACGAAGCCGGCAGCGGCGATCGTCGACGCCAGGGTCTCGAACGCTTCCGGCAGGTTGTCGAAGCCGTGCGCCATGATGAACAACGGCAACGGCGTACGCGTCGCGGGTTGCCAAATCAAGGTGCGCAGCGTCCGGCTCGACGCACCCGGAAACATCGAGTTGGGCGGCGTCGGTCGCGTCGGGTCCACCCACGTGCGCTCGCTGCGCGTCACCGCCGCCGCCGGAGCGGGCGAGCTGGATACCGGCTCGCTGCTCTCGCCGCACGCCGCCAGCGACAGGCAGGCGAGCACGAGAGCGGCTTTCAGCTTGAGGGATGCATCGCACATCAATGGTTCGTCATATACGCTGCACGTCCAAACGAAAAGCGCGGGGACGGTTCAAATTTCGAAACTGATGTCGTTTGCATCTTTGCATTCGGGCTCGATTCACAACCTGCACGCAGTAGTGCCGACGCGGGCTGGTTCGGTGGGGGAGATCGGGTCGCTGTCGGGAAGCTGGAGGGTTGCGGGCGTGGAGGTGTGGATGGCACATCCTGTGCCCATGGTGATCGTGACGTCGGATCCTGCATCGCTGATGGACAAGCTGTTTCCAGACCGCTCGAAGGTCACGATCTGGTTCGGCGGTTGAGCGAAGCGGTAGTTGAAATCCCACAGCTGACCGCTCGTGGCGACGGTGTCGTTCTCCCAGGCTGGAGGTTCTGTGGGCACCGGCTCGAAGAGGCCCCATTCGAGCACGGCATTGATCTCGTCGAGGAAGTCGGGAATGTCGTGGGCGCCGGGGTGGACTTGGTAGATGACGTCGACCCCGGCGGCCACCAGGGCCGGGTGGTAGCTCTCGCTCATCGGGTAGATGATGTTCTCCTCGGTGATGGCGAATCCGCCGGGGTCGGGGTTGGTCGTGCTCGGGACACCCGTGCCGGTGCTGACGAAGACGCGTGTGTATGCGAGGTTCTTCGTGAGGCGTGTCGGGTTGTGCCCGCTGGCGTAGAAGCCGTCCGGGGGGCCATAGATCGGGTAAGGGTAGTTGTCGCCGTTCTCCGCTGCGTTCGAAAAGTGCGCCATCCCAGCCTGGGTAAGCGCGGCGTTCCACTGAGGATCGACGAAGCCGGAAAGCGCGGCCACTGACCCGAAGAACCCGGGCAGCCGCCCGCCCAGGTACGTCGCGCCCAGTCCGCCCATCGATATGCCGACGAGGGCATGATAGCGACGCTCCGGGAGGATCGGGTAGCGGGCCAGGACGGTTGGGATCATGGTTTCGAGCTCGTAGCTCTCCCACGAGGGGCTGCCGCGCTCCCCGTCGTTCCACCAGTCCGCGTACCAGCCGCTGCCCCCTTCAGGCATGACAACGATCGCACCCAGATCTTCGAACGGCTTGGTCAACCCATATTCGGCATATGAGTTGTAATTGCCGCCCAGGCCGTTGAGGAAGACGACCAAGGGATAGCGTTGCTGCGGGTTGTACCCAGCCGGCAAGAGCACGTTCGCCTGTGGCGAACCGGGATAGCTCAGCCATTTCGAGTCGACTTCACCGCTCACGGCAGGAATGGTGATGGTGACGAGCTGGGCTGGTGCGGGCACGCCGGTGGTACCTGGTGAGGGGACGATCGTAGTGTCCTCGCCGCAGCCTCCCAGAAGTGTCGACGTGGCGAGAATGAGGCCGACGAACAAACAGGGCAGTTGACGTGAGATTGTTTCTAGGACCTTACCCGCCATGACCACGTCGTTTCGCGAAAAGCTTCGGCACCCGTATACGGGGCGGACAAAGCGATCGTCAAGCGCCGCGGCCGCTTTCTTTGGGCGCCGTGTCGAGCGATGCCAGTAGGGTACGCCAACAGCGATCGACTCGTTCAATTGAGTGATTCCGGTTGATATTCCGCAAGCGAAGGTAGACAAGTGCAGCTGGCGGATAGTTCCTGTCGACAGAATGGTTGCAACTGCGACGGCCAGGGAGTTTGGCTGATCGCTGGTGTTCGGTTCGCGTATTACGACGAGTGTGCGGTCGTTGCTTTGCTGCACGGCCGATGTCGCATCGTGAGATCCGCATGGCTCAATGAGTTACAACACGGGCAGCAGCGGCTGCTGCCCGTTGCACGAAATGGAGACGGCGACATGAGCTGCACGGTTTGGACGCGACGGCACCTCCGCATCTTCGTCCTCATCGCGTCGACGTTCGGCGCGCGCGTGGCGCTCGCGCAAACCACAGCCTTCACCTATCAGGGGCAATTGACGGACGCCGGCGTGCTCGCCACTGGCAGCTACGACGTGCGTTTCGCGCTCTTCGACAACGCCGCGGGTGGGGCACAGATCGGCACGGACCAGACCGTGCCCGCGGTGCCGGTGAGCAACGGCATATTCACCGTGCAGCTCGACTTCGGCGTCAATGCCTTTCCGGGTGCCAACCGCTTCGTCGAGATCGCCGTCCGGCCCGCCGGCGGCGGAAGCTTCACGCCACTGGCGCCGCGGCAGCAGATCAGCTCGTCGCCGTACGCGATTCGCACGCTCAGCGCCGCCACCGCCGACGCGTTGTCGAGTGCCTGCGTCGGCTGCGTGCAGAGTGCTCAGATCAGTTCGGTCGCGGGAAGCAAAGTGAGCGGGACGATTCCGGCAGCCAGCGTGCCGACTGGGAGCGGCAGCTACGTGCAAAACACCACCGCGCCGCAGGCGAGCGCGAACTTCAACATCGGCGGCAACGGCACCGTAGCCAGTATGAACATCAACGGCGCATTGTCCGTGGGAGGCACCTCGGCGCCCGCCACCGCGCCCACCGGACAAGGACGCATCTACTTCGACAGCGGCTCCAACAAGATGCGGGTCTCGGAGAACGGCGCCGCCTTCGTCAATCTCGTGGGTGCCAGCGGGGTCAGCGGTAGCGGCAGCACGAACACCATTCCACTGTGGAGCGCCGGCACGACGCTCGGTAATTCGTTGATCACGCAGTCGGGCGCCAGTGTTCAACTCCCGAACAATGTGAGCCTGGCAGCGGGAGCCCAGGGCAACAACGTCGCGTTCGGCTCACCCAATTCTGAAACCGGCATGACCATCGCGGGCAGCAGCGGCCGCGCCGACCTGCGCTTTGATGGCACCCTGAAACTGCTGAATGGGCCCGGCGGAATCCCGCCCGCAACCACCCGCAACCAATGGAGTCGCCATTACCACGGGCGGCAATGTCGGGATCGGCACGACCACCCCGAACGGCAAATTCGAAGTGAACGCCGGTGGCTCAGGCGGCGTGATTCGCTTCCATACGCCCAATAGTGAATCGGGGATGTCGATCATCGGCACTGCCCCCAATCCAGCTTCGGGTAACAGAGCGGATGTCAGATTTGACGGCGCGACGCTGAAGCTGCTCGCCGGTGTCGGTACGACCTCGCCGGCAAGCGGAATCGCGATCGATACCTTCGGCAGGGTCGGTATCGGGACATTTGCGCCGGTGACGCCTTTGGCCGTGAGCGGCGGGCCGACGTGGACCGCGGGCCTCTGGGCGGCTTCGCTGTCGTTGCAGAATGCTTCAGCAATTGGCTGGGACGCCAATGCTGCAGGGCAACGTTTCGGCATCGGCCATACAACCGGCGGGCTGTATTTCTTCCGCACCAACAGTGCATTCACCTCGGCGGCCGGCGCGGCAAACTACGACATGCAGATCACCGATGCAGGCGACGTGATCCAACCACCCGCCAACAACGGGTTGGTCAAGGCGATGGCCTTCATCGACCGCGACGGCGGCGTTGATCACTGTTACAATTCCCAATTGGTCGGGAGCGCGGTGTCGACGCCGCCATGTGGAATTACGGTCACAGGGATTCCCGAAAATGGTCAGTACAACCTGGCATTCCAAAACTTGCGGGTGGACAATCGATTCGTTTCGGTCACTGCCTCTCAGGACAGCGATCAAATGGTCGCTAACACTACAATTTTTGCTGGAAACACTGTTGGGGTCACCACCTCGATGAACCACGACACTAACGGCAATGCGTTGGAACATTCGCCGGCAAATTTCACCATCTTTGTCTATTGATGGGGTGCCGGCCACTCGCCGTTAGAAAGAAGCTCATGCCGCCGACCGGACGCGTCGCTCGCACAATGCCATGAGTCATCACGCGCAGGCAGGGACGCCTGCGCCACCGGATTCCAGGCCACATTCAAAGCCAGTGGCGCAGGCGTCCCCGCCTGCGTGCCTTTTTACTCCACGACGCTTCGAATGGGAGGATCGTTTCATCAGTTCCCGCGCGGCGCGCAGCTGATGGGATCGGAACGTCAATGTTCCTTTGGAGCGATCCTCCTCTGCTCCATTGTCGTTGCCGGATTCATGCCAGCGCCCAAGCACCGCTCGCTCGTCCCCGGCACCGCCGCGATCGCGGCGGCGTTTGGCCATTCGTACAAACCACCGCGTCTAAGAATACACGTCGAGGCTATCGTCCACCTCACATCCCGGATCTGCCGCGAGCTCTCCTCCCGTGGCGTGACACGCCGCGGAATGGCGGCGATCTTGCACAACGGAACGGCAAAAGGGGCGTATCGTATGACGACAGACAGCCTCGGGATTTCCCTGAAGTTCGTCGCACCCATTGTCGCGATCGGGCTGGTGCTGGCGACGCGGCCGGTTGCAGCGCGCGATCCAAAAGACCCGATCCGCCTGGCGTGGGTCGAGGGAGACGTTGCCGGGCTGTCCACGATTCGTTCGCCGGACGGCAAAACGATCATCGGCTCGATCAACTATCACCAACATCGCCGCGGCCAGACGCTTCACATCGTGCGCGTTGCCCGATTCCGCGACGGATCGAGCGACGAGGATCGCGTCGAGGCACGTGCCGGCAAAATCCTCGAAACCGTGCGTGGCCGTTCGATCATTCGCAATACCGCCGGCGTCGCCACCGTCGACATCACGATCGATATCGCCGGCGGTCACATCACCGGATTCTCGGGTCTTGGCAAAGATCGCAAGGACTATGACGAGCACGTTTCCCTGACGCCCGGCACATACTTTGGTCCGCTGGTGTTCATGGTGATCAAGAATTTCGACGGCAACGCCACCGACGATCGTTTGGTTTATCGCACCGTGGTCGCCACCCCGAAGCCACGCGTCCTCGACATGGAGTTGCTGCGTCAAGGCAGAACCGTGGTAAGTCGCGTCGGGGAGAAGATCGACGGCGTGGATTTCCTCATGCGGCCCACCGTCAACTTCATCGTGGACCCGATCATTCAAGCCATCGCCCCCGAAACCAAGTTCGTCGTCGAGCCGGGAGCGCCGCCCGCGCTGGCGCGCTTCGAAGGCCCGCGAAATTACGCGCGGCAAAAAATCCGCATCGAATGACGGACCGCTCACGCAAAAGTCCAAAGGACGCAGAAAATCAAGAGATTCTTTGCCCAAGAAAACAACCCCATGACCTTATGGCAGTCACTTCGTTTCTCGAACGTTTCAGGCCAGCGGCTTTGCGTCCCTGGGCCCTCTCGTGAGAAATTCTTGTCGCATTCGTAATAGGTAGCAAGTAAATGTTCCGTCAAGCGGCGCACGCGGCGGCCGACGCCTTGGGTTCGAGCTGGGCCTTCGCTCTTGCCGTGCTTGTGGTCCTCGTCTGGGCGGCGGCTGGACCCTACTTCGCCTACTCGGACAGTTGGCAGCTGTTCATCAACACCGGAACCACCATCGTCACCTTCCTGGTGGTCTTCCTGATTCAAAACGCCCAGAACCGTGATGCCCGCGCCATCCACCTGAAGCTCGATGAGCTCATCCGCGGGGTTCAAGGAGCACGCAACGCGCTGATCAACCTTCAGGATCTTACCGACGATCAGCTCGAACAGTTGCAGAAGGAGTTCCAGCGGATCAAAGGGAGCGGCGCGCATATCGATGCAGTCGAGGCGGCGACGGTTCACAACACCGATAGCTCGCCCCGGTCGATGCGGCCCAGAAGCTGCTGAATGCGTATGGCGATGTCGTCGATCTCGGTTGTCGTCAGGCCGATTTGGACGATCCCGGGACGGATGCGGTTGCCTTCATGAGAATCGAGATTTAGACCCGAAGGAACCGAGCGCAACACACCTCCCGCGTCGGCATGCAGCTCCGCCAGGACTGCAAGCCGGTCGAGGTCGGCGCGTGTGAGCTGACGCAGGCGGTCGATCGACCGTCGCGGCAGGCGATCGACACGGATCTTGTCAAAGTGCCAGGTGAAGAAGTTGTACACCGTTCTGCCGAACGCGATGCCATTGTCGATCGAGAACACCTTCGGGTTGAGGGGATCGGTGCACATCAGGAAGTTGCTGGCCCGCGCGTCACGATGCTCGGTGAGGTAGTGAAGGAGATTGAGGTTGCCGAAATGGTACGCGTAGCGGTGATTGCGGGAAAAGAGCTCGCGATCGAAGACATGCTCCGGCTGCACGGCATCGTGCAACCAGACCGCGAGAGCACCGTAGACGAATTGGGTACCGGCGATATTGGTCGAGGGAGTTTCGGACACGGAGCGATAGACGTCGAATTCGACACCGCGCACCACAACGGTCGGGATGATGTAGTCTTCCGCATCCAGGAAGAGCTTCTGCACCTCGTAAACGCCGATTTCGCGGCGCGGAGAATTGTTCCATGCATCGCCGCCGGGAGGCGCTTCTTTCCATTTGACGTCCAGCGGCTCCTGATCATCAGTGAGCAGGATGGATAGTTTCTTGGCGCCCGTGACCCCGCGGTCAGAATTCGCCACCGCAGTGATCACGAAAGGCACGGTTTTCAGACGTCTCTCCACGTCCGCCGGTGAAGACGGCGGGTCCGGCGTCATTCTGATTGCCTGCATCGCGTTCATCCATCCCTTCTGTCCGAACGTTGCACAACACCGCGGTGACATTCACCGAGCATTGGGCACGACGGCGGCTGTCTTGTGCAACGCCGGCGGTGCCGCCAGATACTTCGAAAACACCTCGGCCCCTTCGACGTGATCGTCGGCCAATTCGATGACTCCCAGGCGAACCCTCCCATCGCTCAGGAAGTCGACCTCCATGAATCCTGCGTGCGCTGAATTCGAGTGCGCGAAGAGCGTCCGATCGTTGCTGCCGACATCGGAAGCGCGCGCCTGCGATCCCATGCCACTCACGAGCACAGCGCGCGTACCGTGCGAGGCCTTGAACACTTGCAAGCTATGGTCGTGGCCTGCCGCATACGCGAGCGGCGCGGCGCCCTGGCGCCCGGCCTCGCGAAAGGAAACGGTGAGGGCATTGCGCATGTGCTCATTGCGGCGGTTGGACATGTCCTGGGCGCTCGGTGAGCAGCAGGCACGGAACCCCACGATCAGCGAGCCGACCACGGGAATGGGAATCCATTCGACGTAAAAGGGCACATAGTGTCGCACCACCTGAAAGGGGAAGATGTGCGTGAGCGGATCGACGAACCCGCCGTGTGGCCCCTCGCTTTCGAGCGGATGATGGCCGACAACGATCGACCAGCGATGCTGCTTGGCCGCCGTTCCGAGTTGCGCCACCAGCGCGTCACGCACCTGCCGTTCAGTCGTGTATTCGCAATGAGTCGGGTTGTTCTCGGTCGTGGGTTTGCCATCGGCCCGTGAATCAAGCCACCACTCCGTGTCGAGGACCAGCAGCTCTCCCTGGTTGCCCAACGTCACCGGAGCCGGGCCGGGGCAGCCACCGAGCGGCAGCATGGTGCCATTGATGCCGTCCTCGGCGGATGTCGCTCGGATGAAGCTCTCTTCCTCCCGGATCCGACTCCACCCGTCGGCTTCGAATTGATCCCAATCATGATTCCCTGGAATGAAGATGACACGCGCCGGCGTCCCGCGGACCACGTCGAGCTGCGCATTCAGCGCACGCTCGGCCTCCTGGCGGCTGGCGAAGAGGTCGAGAAAGACGGTATCGACAACCTGCTTCGCGGTGTCGGCCGCTGTTTCCGCCGGTTTGTTCACCGGCTCCGGCATGCCGCGCTCGTAGGCATTGTCGCCCAGGAAGACTACCGTCGTGCGCTCGGGGAGCTGCTGCACGCGCTGCGCTAACAACTTCAGGACGGGTTCGCCGGCGCGATCGTGCTCACCGGCATCACCGATCAACAACAGCCGGTAGTCGATCGCCGCTCCGTCAACCGGGGCAACGTGACGCACCTGATTCTTCCGGTAATACGGAGTCAGGTGTGCGCAGCTGCCGGCTCCCGCCAGGAATATGCAGCCGGCCACCAAGAGACGAGTGGGCCCGCACAGCCGGCGCCGGCAGGTGCTGCGGTCTCCGTAGCCACGAATCTGCGATGCCAACCTCGCCATCACCGGTACGTGCCGCACTCAGAAATTTACCTGCAGCGCCGCGCCGCCGATGGTCGGCGTCAGGTGCCAGCTGATACGCCGTTCGGAGCCCGCATCGAACCGGCGTCTATAGTCGTCCCACTCCTGCGCTGGCCACCACGGCTGGCTCCAGATCATGGTCTCGCCCACGGCGATGCCGATCCCGGCGGAACGCCAGGCCCGGGTGCGATCGCCGAAGCCTTGCCAGACGATGACCGCGCCGCCGGCATTGATGCCGACGTTGAGCGCGTGCCGGAGCCACGAGTAGCGCGAGTCGGCGTCCTGCGCGTTCGCACGCAGTTGCTCCTCCGCCGCGGCGAGTTGACGGCGCCGATCCTCGCGGGTCGCGTGCGGCAGGGCGCGGACACCGTCGGCACCATCCTTTGCCGCCAGCGGCTTGCGCAGCAGGTTGATGACCCCG
>CAZTDK010000210.1:0-9138 GCA_964611965.1 uncultured Binatia bacterium (SeqCode)
CCCAGGCTTAGCAGCCTGTTGGACTTGGAAGTGTGCAGCGACCCAACGGGGAGCGGACCATAGAAAAGACGCCGACCGCAGGTTCTAGTGTATGACGCTGCCGAGCTTTAAGATCGGGAGATACATCGCGACCAGCAGACCGCCGATCACCACGCCCAGGAAAAGGATAATGATCGGCTCCATCAGTGCGGTCAGGTTGGCTATCGCGTCGTCGACCTCCGCCTCGTAGAGCTCTGAAACGTTGTGCAACATCGTGTCGAGCGCCCCCGTCGCTTCGCCCACCGCCACCATCTGGCAGGCGATGCGCGGGAACAGCTTGCTCCGCTTGAGCGGCTCCGCCAGCGAGCGGCCGTCGCTGACACTCGTCCGGGCTACCAGTATCGCACGCTCGAGTATCTTGTTCCCCGCGGTGCGGGCGGTGATGTCGAGCGCCTCGAGAATCGGCGTGCCGGCCGTGGTCAGAGTGGCCAGGGTGTGCGCAAAGCGAGCCACCGCCGATTTCCGGATCAGGTCACCGAACACTGGGGCTTCGAGGGACAGCCGATCAAAGAACAGTCCCCCGGCTTCGGTTCGGTGGAATTGCCGGAGGCCCACGCCCGCGGCGATCGCGACCGCGACGATATACTTGAAGTACGTGATCGTAAAGTTACTCGCGTTGATGACGAATTGCGTCGGCAGTGGAAGCGCTTCCCCGGCATTGGCGAACATCTCCGCGAATACCGGTATCACAAAGATCAGGAGAATCGCGGTCACCAAAATGGCCACCGTCACGATCGACACCGGATAGATCAACGCCCCCTTGAGCTTCCGCTTCAGCTTCATGCTCTTTTCGATGAAGCCTCCTAACCGGGGCAGAATACGGTCGAGCACGCCGCCGACTTCTCCGGCGGCGATCATGCTGATGAAGAACTCGTCAAACACCTTCGGGTGCTTGCGCATCGAAGCCGTTAAGGTGGAACCGTTCTCGATGTCCTCCTTCACCTGCCGGAGCGCACTGCGCAGCCTCTTGCTGGATGATTCATCAGCCAATGCCTCCAAGGACTGCACGATCGGTAGTCCCGCTTTGAGCATGGCTGCCAACTGACGGGTGAAGATTACCAGATCACGTTCCGTCACCCGATCGCTGAAGCCAGGGAACGAGAGGTCCCGCGCCAGCCCCGTTTTCTTCTGCGTGACTTTGCCGGGAATCGCCTGGACACGCTGAAATTTGAGCCGTGCCAATACCACATCACGGCTCGGCGCGTCCATCTCGCCGCTCACGCTCTCGCCGCGCAGCGAAACACCTTCCCACTGGAAAACGGGCATCCGCTATCCTCGTCAATCGCTCTGCGTCTGCATCGTGCCCGCTATCTCAAGCGCGTTTGGCATCCATGGCTCACGGTCTGATGTGATGTTGTGCAATACCGCTGCCACAGGCTGCCACCCGTAGTGGCAAGATGACGGCCGGAATTTGTCACCTCTCGCCTGCTGCTGACACGTCACATGTCATTTGCCTGACTATGGCGGCCACGCGAATCCATACGGTCGAATGATTGTAATGGTTCGCGGGCGCGGCGCCCATTTTGCTGGCCGCAGCACGGATACTCCAGGACGTACATGATACCGTCAAGCGAAAATAGCAGTTGTTTGGGGCTGGAGGCGGGCTCGGTGGTCGAGCTCGGTACACGATCTCACAAGCGTGGGTATTCTCTTATAGAGGTGGCGGCGGCGATTTCCATCATGGCCATCCTGGTCGGCATCGCGCTACCGATGTGGAACACCAGTGCGCTGAGCGTCTTTCTCGCCCGACGGACAGTCCTCGTCACCCTGCGTCTCGCCCGGGCCAACGCGATTACGAAATCGCTGCACTACCAAGTATCGTTTCCGGATGCGGGTCATATCGCCCTGTCGGGCATGCGGAAAGACCCGGCCGGTTCGGGCGCCTGGGTGTTGGACCCGGCGAAGGTGCAGACCACTGCCTTGCCGGCACCCGCACAAGTTTCCGCGGCGTCCCTGAGCAGCAGGGTGGAATTCAATTCCCACGGCCTGGTGGCGAGCGCAGCGGCGATGACACAGATCAGCTTGAGCAACTCTTCCGGCACCACCAGGTCCTTGCAGGTGTGGCCATCCGGGCAAATCAATGAGATGTGACAGACTTAGGACCTGCGGTCGGCATCTCTTCTATGGCCCGCTTCCGTTGGTCGCCGCACACTTCCACGTTCGACACACTGCGAAGCGCGAACAGGGATTTACCCTGATTGAGGCGATGGTCTCGCTGGGCGTGTTTGCCTTGGCTGCGGCAGCGGTCGGGGGTTTGCTCATTTCGCACATCCGTATGGAGACCAGCAACGCGACCCAGACAACGGCGATCAGCCTGGCGGCCAAAGAAATGGAAGGCCTGCGTGCGCTCGACTACAACAGCATCCCGGCCACCCGGACCAGCACGACGACACTCGGCACGTTCACGTACACGGTGACCAGCACGGCGACCGTCAATAACCCCGCCAGCGGGATGACGAGTATTGCCACGACCGTCAGTTGGACGGACCAACTTGCTCCACGGAGTTACACGATCAATGCCATTTACACGGATGTCACACGCTGAACGCGGCTTTTCGCTGGTCGAGATGATGGCGGCGATGGTCGTGACCGGCCTGGCGCTGACCGTGGCGGGCCAGTTTTTTGTAGCCAGTCGCAATTCATTATCGGATGAAGTCGTGCGCCAGGAAACGCTGCAAGGCCTGCGCGCTGCGCTTGACACCTTAGAACGGGACCTCCGGCTTGTCGGCGCGTGCCTGCCGATGACGGGCGGTGACTTCCCGCCGCTATCAGGCACCAATGGCAGCACCTTCGATGCGATCACTACCCGTACAGCTGCGGCGCGATCTGATTTGACGTGCATACAGAGTACAATCCAGGCGACAGGATCCGCCGCGGGTACGGCCGCGCACGCCACGACGCTTCCGTTGCTGAAAGTGGACGGCTTTGCCGTCGGACAGCGTGGGTACATTCGCGGCAGCAACAACTCCGGTGAATATTTCACGATCACGGACGTGAACGCCTCGACCAACCGGTTGCAGATCGCCGCCGGTCTGCAGAATGCGTACTTGAACGGCAGCGGCGTGTGGGCCATCGACGAGCACGTGTACGCCATTGATGCGCTGACCTATGCCCCGATGAATGTGCTCACCCTTGCGATCAACGGGGGCGCTGCATTTCCGTTCGCGTTCGGTGTGCAGGCGGTGAAGATCCAATACGAGTTGGCGAGTCACTGCCCGCCGTGCGACGTGGTCGACATGCCGACCACGGCACAATGGATATTGGTCAATCAATTGTACGTCACCGTGACGCTTCGATCTTCGGGGCCGCTGTCGTCGGGGCAGTACTACACGGTCACCGGCACGATCGGCGCCAAGCCGCGCAACTTCCTGCCCGGCTCGCAAGTGTTGTAACCGACACCGAGTGGAGCGCCGCGTATGCCGAGGGCCCCGACCATGACCACAGGCGGATTACCTCATGGAGAGTCGGGCGTTGCCTTGATTGCGATGCTGCTGATTCTCGCGTTTCTGCTGGCCTTGGCGGCTGCCCTGAGCAGCTCGATCGTCAATGACATCCAACTGCGCGGTGCCTACAGTCGTGCGACGGCCGGCTTCTATGCCGCCGAGTCCGGACTCAACGTGGGCATGGGCGAATATCGGAATCTGTTCTCCCAGTTCCGCGTCCCGACCAGCGCGGATTTTCAACCCCACACGCTCCCCGTGGGGAATCGCACCGTGACCTATAGCTTGGCTGACAGGAATCCGACGCCCGGGATCTCGACGACCGTCCAAATCCCTTACGGGCAGGCGTTCGGCGGCTGCAACGCTCAGCAGTACACCTACACCGTCACCTCCGCCGCAACCAACAGTTCCGGCGACACGGAGGCCAACGTCGGTGCGGAGTTCCAGGTCGGCTACATTCCCCTCTTCCAGTTCGTTGCGTTCTATGCCGGTGACCTTGAAATCAACCCGGGTATGACCATGGCGCTGAACGGCCGCGTCCACACCAACGGCAACCTCTATCTTGGCCCCGACGCTGATCTCACGATTTCCACCAATGCGGCGATGGGGATCAACTACGTGCAAGTAACCGCGGCGGGCGACATCGAGCGCGGACGCAAGGACACTGGGGCGTGCAACACCGCTCCAACGCTGCAGATCAGCACCGCGTCGAACACGTTGCAAACCCTCGGTTGCAGCGGCGCCGGCACGGCGGTCGTGCCGGCGGCCTCGCTGTCCACATGGGGGGGGACCATGCTGAGTAACATTGCACCGATCAGCGTGCCGCAGCCCAGCATCATCGCTCGGGGAAGCGGGGACTACTGGAACAAGGCCGATCTGCGCATCGCCCTCATCCTGAATCGTCCGTGGATCTCAACCCACTTTCCCGGTTCGTACCCGCACTCGATCGTCGTGCTCGATGGCAACGGCAACGTCGACACAACCAAACAGGCGGCTCTGGAAAATTTCATCTTTCAGACGCCGGCGGCGAGCTCCAGCCTGTTCGCGAACACCCGGCCCATCTTCTACACCGATGCGCCGACGACTGGCTGCGCAAATTGCAGCAATTCAACTCCCTGGGGTTGCACGTCAACCGGATATGCCGGCTGTTACTTCCCGAACTTTCAGGCGCAATTCAACGCCGCCGGAACGCAGACTCTCTCAGCGGACCAGCGCGTCTACGCGTCGGTCATGAACTTTCCCGGCAGGACGTCCGCTCCGGTGAAACCGGCGGATACCGATCCGCGGCGCGGGGGCTTCTACAACTGGCGCGAGCGCCGGTGGACGTACCTGCTCAACATCAACGTCCACGATCTGCTGCAATGGAACATCGACCGGGGTGGCCAGCTCTTCAGTCCCTCCGACAAAACCGAGGGTGGAGTTGTATTGTATGTGACGGTGTACGATATCAACAATCCACCCGCCAATTTGTCCCCCAATAACAGTAGCGGTTTCGGATTCGGCGTGCGCCTGTTCGGCTCGCAGACCCTGCCATTTCCATCGCTGGGTTCCCTGGGCAACGACCCGACCGGAGTCACTGTTGCCACTGACCGCCCGATCTACGTGCTGGGCGACTACAACGCTCCGCCGGGTGCCGGTGGCGTGTTCAACCCGACGACGGGATGGCAGCCGTCGTCCATCGTCGGCGACACGCTGAACGTCATGTCGAACAACGCTTTCAGCCCCAACGCGCCGGCGGGTACCTGCACGAATGACTGTCAGAGCAACCGTGACCTCAGTGACGCGACGCGAGCAGCGACGACGACGACAATCAATGCCGCGTTTCTTGCCGGCGTAGACACGACCACCTCGGGCAATTACAACGGCGGACTGGAGAACTATCCACGCTTCCACGAGGACTGGAGTGTGGCAACGTTCAGTTATCTGGGCTCGTTCGTCAGCCTGGGCACGCCGCAGACGGTAAACGGGGCGTGGTGCGGAACGGGGGGGTCTTACACGGGCGCTCCCCCGGTACTGAGCGGCTGCAACATATACAACCCGCCCGCCCGCGCGTGGAATTTCGACCCCAACTTCCAGAATGTTGCCTATCTCCCGCCGCTCACTCCGCGCTTCATCTACGTGCAACAGATCTACTTCACTGAACGTTTCGAGTAGCCCTGGCCGACGCACGGTCTATCCACCGGCCGTGCGCTGCCTCTACGGCCGCGAAGACATCTTCCGTCCCTTCCGCCCGCCGGATGAACCGCGCGGTGTGCCCCGAACATTTTGTGCTCTCCGACATCCGGATGTCGCCGCCCGCCGCGATGATGGCATTCCCATGTCTCAGCGGGAGGCAAAGACACGGTCGACCTTTCGTGCCTGGCTGGCATGACGCTTGCGGAATGCTGCTGCAGCCTGGAGTACAATGGACGCCGAGAACGGAAGAACCTTGGGTGTGCGTGGCGCGCTACTGCGCTTTCTGGTCCGCGGCAATCTCATAAGCGGCGAGCTTGCTGCGGATGCCGAAGCTGAGCTCGGTGCCCACTCCAACGGGCCTACGGTCATCGACTGGCTGGTGGGTAAAGGCGTCGTGACTGAACAGGGAATCGCCGAGGCGCTCGCCAACGGTTTGCAGCTGCCGTTCATCGACCTGGCTGCGGTTCCCTTGGATTCCGCCGTCACCGCTCTCGTGCGCGAAGAGCTTGCCACGCAACACCAGGTCGTCGGGCTGCGTGTGCTCGAAAAAAGCCTGGTCGTTGCCACGGCCAATCCCCTCGATCGCGGCGCGTTGCGTGCGGTGGAGTTCGCCACCGGGAAACGCGTGCAGCTGGAAGTTGCGACGCGGACCGCGGTCCGTGATGCCCTGCAGCACGCCTACCATCTTGACGAAGCGCTCAACGCCTATCTGAAGGGTATTCCTGAGGATGGTGATCAGCCGATTGCGCCGCTGGCCGATGATGGAGCGACGAACATTCAAAGTCTGATGCGCGACACGAACCTCGCGCCGGTGGTCAAGTTATTCAATTCTATTTTAGTTGAGGCACTGCGCACACACTGCAGCGATATTCACATGGAGGCCACGCAGGCGGGTGTACGGGTACGATACCGTGTCGACGGTTTGCTGGAAGACGGTCCGCGCTTGCCGAAGTGGGTCCAGGATCCTCTGATTGCACGGTGCAAGGTGTTGGCGAAGCTTGATATCACTGAGCGCCGCGTGCCGCAGGACGGGCGCTTTCGCATCAGCCTTCGCGATTCGACAGTTGAGCTGCGGGTCTCGAGCCTTCCAACCCAGCATGGGGAGAAGGTGACCCTGCGGGTCCTGGATCCCAGATCGGCGCCGAGCAGCCTCTCGACCTTCGCGCTTGATGACCGAGATCTCAAGCGGGTCCGCCACGCGATCTCGCGGCCGGAGGGATTAGTCTTGGTGACCGGTCCGACGGGGAGCGGCAAGACCACCACGCTCTACGGCATGTTGGCCGAGATTGTTTCGCCGACGCGCAATATCGTTACCATCGAGAATCCCATCGAGTACCAAATTGCCGGTGTCAATCAAGTCGAAATCAACGAAAAGCAGGGGCTGACCTTTCCTGGCACGTTGCGTTCGATTCTGCGGCAAGACCCGGACGTGATCCTCGTCGGCGAGATCCGCGATGCCGAGACGGCGGAAATTGCCGTCCGCGCGTCGCAGACCGGCCATCTGGTGCTGAGTACGCTCCACACCAATGATGCGATCGCGACCATCACGCGGCTGATCGATCTCGGGATCGCGCCGTACATGCTGGCGTCTTCTTTGCACCTGATCATTGCGCAACGGCTTGTCCGGCGCGTGTGCGGGCAGTGCGCCGAATCGTACGAGCCCGACCCCGAGATCCTGCGCGCACTGCAAATCAAAGCCTCCGGCACATTCCGTCGCGGCCGCGGCTGTGGCGGGTGCCGCAAGGCGGGGTCCGCGGGACGCGCGGGCGTCTTTGAAGTGCTGGCGATTACGCCCGAGCTGGCCAAGCTCATCGAGGCGAAGGCTCCGGAGACCGCGCTGCGTGCGCAGGCGCGCGCCGATGGGACAAGGTCCTTGGCTGCGCATGCGGCGGAACGCGTGAATGCCGGCGTCGTGACCGCCGAGGAGGTCATGCGCGCGGTTGACGTCACCGCGCCGGCGCGCTGTCCAGAGTGCGACCGTGTCGTCGAACATGCATTTTCAATCTGTCCCCACTGTGCAACCCCGTTACGGCGCGCTTGTGGTGGCTGTGGCATGCGCATGGAGAAGGAGTGGCAGACGTGCCCGTATTGCGGCGTCGGCAGCTCGCGTGGTTCTACGACGCTGGCGCCGTCGAAGGAAGTCGTCACCATTCCAGTTGCGGCGCCACCGCCGGCGCGGCAATCCCGCCTCTACCGCGTCCTGATCGTGGACGACGATGCCGACATCCGTTTGCTGACGGCGATGATCCTCAAGCGCAGCTCGCTGCCACTGTCCACCAGCACCGCCTCGGACGGCCCGTCGGCGCTCGAGCAGGTGCACGCCGACCCGCCCGACCTGATTCTGTTGGACCTGATGATGCCTGGGATGGATGGGTTTGAGGTGTGCCGCCAGCTGCGCGCCAACGTGCGGACGGCGTTTCTTCCAATTCTGATGGTGACTGCGCGGGACGACGCTGCCAGCCGTGTCGAAGGCTTCCTCGTCGGCACGGACGACTACATCGGCAAGCCGTTCGACAATGCAGAGCTGGCCGCGCGCGTGCGCCGCCTGCTCGAGCGCACCTACGGTGCGTTGCTGCCACCGCTACCCCAACGGGTGTCGGCTCCGGAGTCGATGTCCGCGTGGAAGGAAGACACTCGCCATGCCGCCTTGCTGTCGTAAGACCAGGTTGTCTTACAGGACCAGCAACGGAAAGTACTGCAGGCTCTCCAGTACGATGTCGGCGTCGCGGAAATCCTGATCCGCCGTCCAGCGGTTGGGCACCGCGACGCAGGTCATGCCGGCACGCTTTGCCGCGGTGACGCCGGGTGCGGAGTCTTCGATCGCCAGGCAGGTGGAGGGCGGCACGTGGAGGTGCGCCGCGGCGACGCGATAGACATCGGGCGCCGGCTTGCTCGCACCAACTGCCGGGTCTTCGCCGGAAACGCGCACGGTGAACAGATCGTCCACAGCGAGAGCCGCCAGCAACGCGTCGATCACCGCGCGCGTCGACGACGAGGCGATCGCCAGTGCCATGCCCGCGGCGTGCAACTGCCGCGCGAGCTGTACGGCCTCCACGATCGGGCTTACTCCCGCAGCAATCTCGTGCAGCCGAGCCTGCGTGTTCGCGGTGCTCCACTCCTCAAACGTCCCGGATAGGCCGAGGCGCTGTCGCCAGGACTCCCACGTTGCCGCCTCGCCGAGCCCGATGGAGGCGCGGTACTCGGGTTCACTGATTGCGGCACCCCACCGGGCGAGCACTCGATTGGCGGCGCGGAAGTGCATCGGCTCTGAATCGACGAGCACGCCGTCGAGATCGAAGATCACGGCGGTGACGTCGTGCAGGCGAGGCAGCGGTCGCACCCGGTTGCGCGTCATGTTCCTTGCGTGAGTCCCATCGGGGAGTCTCGGAAAGCTCAAGATGCCAAACAGCCTGCAGCCCTCACCCCAGCCCTCGCCCATGCCGGAGGTGGCATGGGCGAGGGGGCGCCTGCATTCCATCGCATC
>CAZTDK010000211.1:0-4559 GCA_964611965.1 uncultured Binatia bacterium (SeqCode)
ACCTGCCGGCCTACCAACTGGTCGTCGACGGCCTGCACGCCTCGTACGCGTACGCAACCGAGCTGCTACGCCTACCCTTCCACGGCGACTTGAGCGCGTTCCCGCGCCGGCGCGACATTCCACTGGTGGCGCGGCGCGCGGTGCTCTCCCCTGCCGATGCCCGCCAGCGGCTCGGCTTGCCGCCGCATGAGCGAATCGTACTGCTGTCGTTCGGTGGCATTGGGGTGGAGCTGACCACCGCACCGACGGCACCACGCGGAGTAACCTTCGTCGCCACCCAATCGGCAGGCCATGGTGCGACGCTGCCTGCAAACTGCCGGCTCATTTCGAATACCGACCTCGCGGCGCGTCGCGTACGCTACGAAGATCTCGTCGCCGCCGCCGACGTGGTGATGACCAAGCCGGGCTACGGGATCGTCGCCGACTGCATCGCCAACGGCACCGCCATGATCTACACGCCGCGCGGCCGCTTCGCGGAATACGCATGCCTCGTCCGCGGCATCGCGGCGCACCTCCCCCACGCGTTCATCAGCAACGACGATCTCCACGGCGGACGCTGGTCCGACGCCCTCGATGCGGTATTCGCACAACCGCGGCGACCGGCCGAGATGGACATCTCCGGCGCCGCCGTCGCGGCGGAAATACTTGATGATAGGTTGCTAAGTTGTTAGGTTGCTGGTTGTTACGATTGTAGCGGCGGACAGCCCAGCAACCTAACACCCAACAACCTATCAACCTGCCTCACTTGCGTTCGACCGTAATCGTCCCATAGAACGGCAGCAGCTGGTCGGGACGCACGTCAATTTGCGTCCCGGTGGGCTCGTCCTCGAGCGCCGGCCCGGTGAGCGGGTCGTAGCAGTTGAGGATCGGATCCGGTTCGAGCCCGCCCTTGAACTGCGCCCCGACGTAGGGATCGAGCTTGGCTTGCAGATCCAGACCCGGGATGCCCGCCTCGTCCGCGGCCTCCGCGTTCAAGAAATCCCACGGCAGCACGCACACCCGCGCCGGCGGCGGTGCGATGGTTGCGGTGCCCAGGGAGGTGCGCACCTGGGCGCAGCTCGAGGCATCGTCGGCCACGACGTCAACGTGGACGCCGGGGCGGGTTATCCAGTGATATTTGATGTCGAGCCGGTCGCCGGAGCTGCCGGCCGGGGCGCACACGCGCCATTCGACGGGTGAGGTTTGATTCGGTTCGAGCAGCGCCCAGGACTCGAGATGATCAATCGACTGGTAACCGACCGGTCCGAGGTTCTGCAGCCGCAGGACGTCGGTGATCAGCGCCTTCGGGAACGGCACGGCAACCGGGTCGGTGAGCCGTGACGGGTCGCCGAACGCGACGGCCTGCGCCGGATTGGGGTGGTAGAGCTCGGTTTCGCGGTACGGGTTGTAGAACGCGTTCACCACCGTCTTGGTTCCCACGGCGCGTCCGCTGGCCATGAAGGTCAACGGATGCAGCTCCGTGTCGAAGTTGGTGTGTCCGCAATCAATGATCCAATGCCCCATCACCAGAACGCGATCGCCCGCCTGCGGGACGAAACGCATGTAGATCCCCTGGCGCGAGCGGTCCGACATATCCGACCAGCGCTGTCCGGTTGCCGGACCGGCTGGCGCTTCCTCGTGCGGCAGCTGCCCTTCCGCCAGCTCGACGTGCAGGCCGCCGATCTCCATGGCATCACCTTGCGCCGCCAGCATGTATGGCGGGTCGGGAGTCACGTCCATGTTGAAGTCGGAGCCGAAGGTGTGATCGAAAGGGAAATCTCCCGCTCCCAGCGACGCATCCACGGCGACGCCGGAGACCATGATCTCGCTAGGCGACGGCTTGATATCGGCCAGGCGCTTCGGAACCTTGTAGTTGAACGGGTTTCCGGTGGCCAGCTCGACGAGAAAGCGGCGGTCGTCGGCACCACAGATCGCCTTGGGGGCCGCGGGTGGGTAGTCGCCGTTGGCCGCAACCGACGCGGACTCTTTGAAGAAGACGAGCGGCCGAACGGTATCGGGCGCACTGGTGGGAGTCGGCGACGGTAACGGCGTCGCCGTCGGCACCGGGGGTGGACAGCCATTCACAGCGTTGCGCACGGCGGCAACGATCTCATCGATGGTGATCTCGCCGTCGCCATCGCCATCGCCGGCGGTGCAGCCGGAGAGCGGCGCGTTACCGAGGGCGATGGCCACCATGGTGATGACCTCATCCACCGTGACAGCTCCGCTGCCGTCGCAATTGCCGATGCATGGCGGCGCGGCGGCGCTCGCACTCCCCAGGGTCGACACGGCGCCCACGAGCAGCCATAGGACACCGAACCTCAACGAGCGCTGCACCATCAAACGCCTCCTTCGGATGTGCCACCGTACGCCGGGTTCGCCCCGACACACGAGGAAAGCGGACGGCCTCGACGCCCTGCGAACGGAGAAAAGAGCCCACACTTTATTTTCTCGTGAATTCCGCGTGTCACGCATCTCGGCGCATAACACAGGCGCGCTCGCTATGACAAAGGAAATCCAAAGATCCGGGATTGAACGCACGGGCTCGAGCAAGGGCGTGCGGTTTCTAGTCCCCGAAGACACGACGACGACTGGCGGACCGTCGGAGCCGAGGTGGCCGCGCCACGGAATGCACTGAAAGCGCAATACGCCGCCGCCGCTGACCTGGCGATTGGTGCCGCGGCCTGCCTGGTGGCGCAACGGCTGTATGGCGCCACACCCCCATCGGGTACGGCCGGGTTGAATCGGTACCGCATACGGTCAACGGGCTACACGAGTGGCTCAATGTCTGCCGGTTGCTCAGCGTGGCTGAGTTCGAAGGACGAGAAGTCGGAACCTTCCAATCCCTATCTATCCGCCATGGACACGCTCGCTTCTCGAATTTCACGCGAGCGCCTACCGCGGGCTCGGGGATCGGCGCGAGGCGCGCGCCCAGCGAGATCTTGCCGACTTCCTCGCCACCGCCGCCCCGGCACTGCAAGAGCTCCTTCCCCCCGCCCCGTAATGCTTCGTCATCCGCGCGGTATTCCCGGAACGGAGAACCGAGTCTTCCGCCTTTGCCGCGAAGCAGCAGACTCGGCAGGGTCGGAACTGCAACACGCCCTCGCTACCATCGATGCCGTTGATGGTGCAGCGGTCGACGCACAACCGTCGTTGCCCGCGCGGCGCCGAGGGGATAAGACCCTCTGCGGAATGGACTGGGACAGTCAGGCCGGCAGCGTCGACTTCACGACTTTGCGCGCCGCCTACCGCTCGGGTGCGGTTACGCCCGAGCAGGTGGTGCACGCCGTCTATGCCAGAATCGCCCGGCGCGGCGACGACAAGGTGTGGATCGACCTGGTTCCAGAGATGGAGGCAATGGACCGGGCGCGCGCTCTCTCCGGCCGCGCCGCCGCGGAGCTGCCGCTCTATGGGTTGCCGTTTGCCATCAAGGACAACATCGACCTCGCCGGGCGACCAACGACGGCGGCGTGTCCCGCTTTCGCCTATACGCCGGCACGCTCGGCGACAGCAGTTGAGCGCCTGATCGCGGCGGGTGCGATCCCGATCGGGAAGACGAATCTCGACCAGTTCGCCACCGGCTTGGTGGGGACGCTGTCGCCCTACGGCGCGCCGCAGTCGCTATTCGATGCGGCGTACATCGCGGGCGGATCCTCATCGGGGTCAGCGATCGCCGTCGCGGCGGGCCTCGTGAGCTTCGCGCTGGGCACCGACACCGCCGGTTCGGGTCGGGTGCCGGCCGCCTTCAACAACATCGTCGGCCTGAAGCCAACCCGCGGGGTGGTAAGCGCCGCGGGCGTGGTGCCGGCGTGCCGGACGCTCGACTGCGTCTCCGTCTTCGCCTTGTCGTGCGACGACGCATGGGCGGTCTTCGATGTGATTCAGGGCTTCGATCCCGCCGACGCCTACAGCCGGGCCGTGGAAGAGAGGTTGCCAACGCGCCCCGCCCAGATACCAGCGGGCTTCCGCTTCGGCGTCCCCGAGGATCACGATCTGCGCTTCTTCGGCGACGGCGAAGCGGAGCGGCTGTACCAGCGGGCGCTCGATCGATTGGAACAACTCGGCGGGCGGCGGGTCGTCATCAACCATGTGCCGTTCGCCGAAACGGCGGCGCTGCTGTACGGCGGCCCCTGGGTAGCCGAACGCTACGCGGCGATCGCCAAGCTGATCACCGACACGCCCGAGGCTCTGTATCCGGTTACCCGGCAGATTATCAGCGCGGCGACCCGCTATACCGCGGTGGACGCGTTCAAGGCGCAGTACCAGCTCGCCGAGCTGCGGGCGGCGACCGCACCGACGTGGGAGACGATCGATGTATTGGTCTTGCCGACCGCGCCGACCATCTTCCGCCTCGAACAAGTGGCCACGGATCCGCTGACCTGCAACCGCGCGCTCGGGACGTACACCAATTTCGTCAACCTGCTCGACCTCGCCGCGATTGCCGTACCGGTGGCCATCGACACGCGTGGCTTGCCGTTCGGCATCAGCCTGATCGGCCGCGCGCTGTCCGACCACTTCCTCTGTGCGCTCGGCGCAACGCTGCATGCCAGCGCCGGCCTGCCGATGGGCGCAACCCGGCA
>CAZTDK010000211.1:4569-9124 GCA_964611965.1 uncultured Binatia bacterium (SeqCode)
ACGCGCTACCAGCGCGGCGGTCGCCCGCCGCGGTGCCCCGTGGTCACGCGATTGCGGTGGTCGGCGCGCACCTCTCGGGCATGCCGCTCAACCGCGAACTGGTCGCGCGCGGCGCCACCTTGCTGTGCGCCGCACACACCGCGCCGGCCTATCGGCTGTACGCGCTCGCCACCACGCCGCCGAAACCAGGGCTCGAGCGCGTCGGCACTGGCGGATCGGCAATCGCGGTTGAAGTGTGGGACATGCCCAGCGCGCAGATCGGCCGCTTCTTGGCGGGGATCCCTTCACCGCTGGGCCTGGGCCAGATCGAGCTCGACGACGGCAGGTGGGTCACCGGCTTCGTTTGCGAGCCCTGGGGCCTTGCCGGCGCCACCGAGATCACTCGGTATGGCGGGTGGCGCGCCTACGTCGCGGCGCGCTGAACCGTTCAAGATCTATCATTCGGGCTCCTGCGTAAACCGAATCGGGCCCGTCCAGATGGCCAGCGCGATGCACCCGGTGGCGCTGGCAATGCGGTGGCTCAGACCGGGTGGAAATACGGTGAGGGTCCCCGCCGCGTACGTCCGGCTGTCGTCTGACTGCGCCCCCTGCAAGACGAAAATATGCTCGTACCCCAGGTGCTCGTGCTCCGGGACACTGGCACCGGGCTGATAACGCAGCAACGCTGCGCTTGGCCCGTCGGGGTCGTGTCGATACAGCCATGCCGCCTGCACGCCCGGACGCAGGTCTTCCCAAGAAACATCGAGGGGTTCGCCGAACGGCGGCATCGGGTAGATCGACAGTGGCACCGCCGCGCCGCGTGCGGCAGTTTTCGCGTCAGCGGGATCCTTCATCCCAATGCCTCGATCAACTGCGCCGCAGTCGCCGTCCAACCGACGATGCCCCCTTGGGCGCGAATCATCTCGAGGGTGGCCTGTTTAAAATGTGGGAAGTAGCTCTCCGTGCCATCTTCGATGAGCAAGCATTCATAGCCGCGATCGTTGGCCTCGCGCATCGTCGTCTGCACACATACCTCCGTGGTCACACCCATGAGTGCCAGATGCGTGATCCCTCTGGACTGCAGCATCCCGCTCAACTCGGTGTTGTAGAAGGAACCCTTGCCGGGCTTGTCGATCACGATTTCGCCGCTGCGCGGATAGCACTCCGGGATGATGTCGTGTCCCGCCTCGCCGTGGATCAGGATGCGGCCCATCGGTCCGTGGTCGCCGATGCGCAGCGTGGCGCCGCCCCGCGTGCGCTTGCTGGGCGGGCAATCACGCAGGTCTGTGGGATGGCCTTCCCGAGTGTGAATGAGCAGCACGCCGGCATATCGGCAGGCCGCAATCACCCGGGCCACAGTCGGAACGATGGCGCGGAGGCGCGAGACATCGTTGCCCAGTGACGCACCAAAACCGCCGGGTTCGATGAAGTCGCGCTGCATATCGATCACCAGCAATGCCAAACTTGCCGGCTCGAAAGTGTAATCGTACGGCTGAGCGCGAACAGTCGGCATACAGGCTCCTCGGGGCGGTACCGGGTCCGATCTCCGCGACGGTCAACCGCCCCGACCCGCCATGTGCTTGCCGATCGTGGTGATGTCGGCTTCGGCAGTCGTCGTCTCGTAGACGATCTGTCCATCGAACATGACGCAGAGCCGATCCGAGACTTCCAGGAGCTCGTCGAGGTCCGAGCTGACCAGCAGCACCGCCGCCCCGGCGTTGCGACTGTCGATGAGCTTGGCGCGGATGTCGGCGGTGGCCATGAAATCGAGGCCGAAGCAGGGGTTCGCCGTGATCAACACGTCGCAGGCATCCGACAGCTCGCGCGCCAGGACCGCACGCTGAACGTTTCCGCCCGAGAGGTTCCGGATCGGCGAGGTCGCCGACGGCGTCTTGACGGAGAACATCCCGATCAGACGCTCGGCCTTGTCCTTCACCGCGGCCCGCGAGACGAAGGCCTTCGCCCGCGCGATCGGCGGCACGTCGAAATCGGACATGGCCATATTGTCGCCAACCGACATGTCCGGGGCGCAGGCATTGTGGAGCGGCACTTCCGGAAGGATGCGAACTTTACTCTCGCGGATCTGTTTGCGGATCGGCTTGTACGTGCCGCCACGCACTGCGATCGAGCCAGCGGCGATTGCACGCTGGCCGGCGAGACACTCGACCAGTTGCAGCTGGCCGTTCCCGGAGACACCGGCAATGCCCACGATCTCCCCCGTATGCACGGTCAAATTGATCCCCGCGAGCATCGCCGCCCCAGTATCGTCATTGGCATACAGATCCTTGATCACCAAGCGCGGCTGCTTGACCACACTGGCGTCACGCGGCGCCGCTTCAGTCAGCTTCTCCGTGCCGATCATCATCGCCGCCATCTCGTCGATGCTCAGGTCACGTACCTTGCCGTGGCCCGCGAAGCAGCCGCGCCGCAACACCGTCACGGCATCACAGAACCCCGTCACTTCGCGGAACTTGTGTGTGATGATGAGAATCGTCAGCTCCTGGCGGCGCGTCTTCTCGTGTAGAAGCCCCAGCACCTCGTCGGCTTCAGTCGGTGTCAGCACCGACGTCGGCTCGTCGAGGAAGAGCAGCTTGCGGTTCAAGTACAGCTGTTTGAGGATCTCGAGCTTCTGCTTCTGTCCGGCCGACAGCGAGCGCACGGGAATCTTCAACGGGACCTGAAACGGCTGCTGGTCCATGAAGTCGCTCAGGTCGGCCAGCTCCTTGCGCCAATTGACCACCTTGGGGACCAGGTTGCGCACCAGCACGAGGTTCTCGGCCACGGTCATGTTCGGGACCAGGGTGAACTGCTGATACACCATGCCGATGCCCGCCGCATGCGCCTCGCGCGTGCTGCCGAAAGCGACCTCGCGGCGGTTGTAGAGAATCTGGCCGGACGTCGGTTGCTGGTAGCCGATCACGCACTTGACGAACGTGCTCTTGCCGGCGCCGTTCTCCCCAAGCAGCGCGTGGAACTCTCCCGGCCCGATCTTGAGCTGGGCGTCTTGCAGCGCAACGAAGTTCCCGAACCGCATCGTCAGATCGATCACCTCAAGGCTCGGTGGCGGGGAGGAGCACGGCTCGGCGCCGTCGTTCACTCCCGGAGTCATAGGGCTTCCAGCAGAGCCCCGGAGGTCGACACCGCGCCGAACACCCCGCCTTGCATCTTGATCATCTTGATGGCGGCCAGGTGGTTACCGAGATCGGTAGCCGCGCAACAGTCCTCCAGCAGCAAGCATTCGAATCCCCGATCGTTGGCCTCGCGCATGGTGGTATGCACACACACGTCGGTGGTGATGCCTGTCAAGATGAGATTGCGGATGCCGCGCTGGTGCAGCACCATCTCCAGGTCGGTGGCGCAAAACGAACCTTTGCCGGGTTTGTCGATGATCGGTTCAGCGTCGAGCGGCGTGAGCTCGGGGATGATCTCCCACCCCGGTTCGCCGCGCACGAGGACGCGGCCGCAGGGACCGGGGTCGCCGATTCCCGCACCGATACGACGCGACCGCCAGCGTTTGTTCGCCGGCAGGTCGGAGAGATCCGGGCGATGTCCTTCCCGGGTATGGAGGATGTGGTAGGCTTTGGCACGCATCGCCGTGAGCGTACCGAAGATGGGCGCGATACAGGCGCGCGCCGGTCCGATGTCGTAGCCCATCCGATCAACGTACCCGCCCGCGCCGCAAAAGTCGGCCTGCATGTCGATGATGATCAGCGCCGTGTTGGCGGGTCGCAGATCACCATCGTACGGCCACGGGTACGGGTCAGCGGCCTCAATCGTCTTGGGTACCATCGCGGGCTCCTAGTATCCGGTCGCAGCCGTTCGGTGCACGCATCTGGAGAGCGACATGCGCTGCGCCCCAGCGCGCGCCTCCCCCCATGATCTGTTCGCGGCGTTTCCCAGGCAAGCCATCAATTCACGCTCAACTCCGCCGGGGCGCCGGCGAGGCTGCGCTTGGTGGTGCAGGTGGCGATCATGATGATCAATGTGACCGCTGCAGGGACCGCCGCATAGAGCTGATAGCCACGGCTAAGCCCGGCATTCTGCAGCGCTGGGCCCAACGCCTCGGCGGCGCCGAACATCAAGGACGCAAGCAGACAGTACAGCGGATTCCAGCGTGCGAAGATCACCAGGGCCACCGCCATGAGTCCCTGCCCACGCGACAAACCTTCCGCCCAGATGCCGGGATTGTAGAGCGACAAGAATGATCCGCCGATACCGGCGAGGAAGCCGCCGGCACAGGTGGCAAGCATCCGCACGCGGTTGACCGAGTATCCCAGGGCGCGCGCCGCGTCGGAGCTCTCGCCGGCCATCCGCAGAATCATGCCCCAGCGCGTGTTGGTGAGCGCCCAGGCCAGCAATGGCGCCACGATGAGCCCGACGATGAACAAGGCGTTGATCTTGAACGCCGAGCGGATCGCCTCGTGCGAGCTCCAGTCGCCCAACGCCAGCGCCGGCAGATGCGGCGCCTTCGGTTGGATGTACGGCTTGCCGAAGTAAATCGCCAACCCCACGCCGAAGACCATCAGCGCGATGCCGACGGCAATATGATTCACGCGCTCCTTGCCGCACAGGTAGG
>CAZTDK010000212.1:0-9118 GCA_964611965.1 uncultured Binatia bacterium (SeqCode)
CTGCCGGTCGACGACGGGCAGCTCTGCCGGCGGTGTCATGGGGCGCTACGATGAAGCACGCGTGCGCTGCCGTCACGTTCACCCTGGCCGCATTGCTCAGCGGCTGTGGCAACCACGGCGCGACCCAATATGGCGGCTCGGCACCGACCGCCGACCAAGTCTATGGCCAGTGCGCGTTCTGCCATGATGCCCTGGCGACGGCCATGGTGACCGACGGTGGGCACGGTGGTCTGCAGACCAAGTGTGTGAACTGTCACGAGGATCTCTCACCGGGCGTCGTTGGCTGCGGCCACCGTAGTGTGCCGCGCTGTCCGGATTGTCACAGCGAGCAAATCACCCATCACGATCCGGCAGTCGCCGCGCCGCAACAGTGCACGATCTGCCACACGCCGCACGGCAGTCCCAACCTGCTGCTGATCCGGCCATCCGTGCCGCTCTCCGCGCCCGACAACACGGTCACCCCCTGTGGGACGGATCGCGACTGCGATGCCGGGCAGGTGTGTGCCAGCACCAACACCATCTGCGGCACGCCGACCCAGACGGGCGGGTGTGCCGCGCCAATGGTCTTCAACAATCTCGCCGGACTCGCGGATGGCAGCTTCGCGAGTGCCAGCCATCCCGGCACCGGGTTGTGCGAAGTCTGCCATACCACCACGCGCTTCTACAGCAGCGACGGCACCGGCGACCCGCACTTCGACCTGCCGTGCTACACATGCCATACTCACCCACGTAGCTTCATACCAAATTAGCCATCTTGACTTGTGCACGAATTCTAATGTGACAGAAAGGAGCTATCTTCGCGTTTTCGCGCCTTTGCGGTGATTTTGGGCCGAGTCTTCTGGGCACATCATTGTCATTGCGGAGGAAAGTCATCGAGCATCTTGCGCACCGCTTTGCCGATGCGCTCCTGCCGTTCAGCAGCGCTGGCGTTTTCGACGACTACCGCGGATGCTTCCGACCGCCACAGCATCCGCTGCGTGGTCGGATCAGTCATCTCCAACACGAGCGCCCCGGTCCTGAAGTCAACGGTGTGGCTTCCGGTCCACCCCCATTCGCCGATGCTATCCTCGAGCGTCCGCTGGCGAGTCACGGTGCTCGTTTCGGACCCGATACCGGCGACGTACCCAACGAGGAAACCAGGGTTCTCAGAATCGGATTTTTGGAAGCCCTTTGCGGCCAGCGTCGCGTCGACCGCGTCGCGAATCGCGCGCTCCATCTGCCGCGTGTCGAATCGCGGATCGCCCGTGTCCAGTTTGGAGGCGGCTTGCCAGGCGTACATTCTTCGGCTGGCGAAGTTGGCGCCGCGGTCGTAGCCGGTCTTGACGGAAATCGGGTGGCAGCCATTCGTGAGGAGCAGTGCCGACAAAACGCACACGACCAATCGGAATTTCTTCATGAGCACCTTTCATTCAGCGGGCTTTGCCGACACGTCGCGAAGGTTCTTAGCAGACCGGCCAGAAAAGGGGGAATAGATGCAAGGGCAGGGCACCGCTCGCGGCGTGTTCCGACTGCGCCTCTCGGCTCACGGCGCGGAAAGAGCGCCCCGCGTACGAGTTTTTGCCGTACGGCCCGACTCACTTCTTCAAGCCGGTGGTGTAATCGCTAGCGCATCAACCATCGCCATGTCATAGTCGCCGACATGGTCGTATAGATGATTGGACATGGCGTGCACGCACGATTGCTTTCATGGACCATCCGCGGCCTCGAGGGCAAGCTCACGCTGCGCAAGCTGGCGCGCCCGGCGAGCAAATGACGTGATGGCGCCACGCGCTTGCCTGAACACAAGGCCGCCTGCCGATCTCCGACGCCGGGCGGGTGGGTGTTGTCGTGCGCGGGGATCCTGTTCCTGATCGCGGGCGGCACCGTTGCGTGTCATCGCGCCAAACTGGCCGTCGCGGTCAAGCCCGCACCGCCGCGGGTGCTGCTGCATGACGTGACGGTACTCGATGTCGAATCGGGTGACGAGCACACCCACCGCGATGTGCTGACCGAAGGCGAGCGGATTCGAGCGATCGCGGACAGCGGTACGTTGCCGCCGCTTGACGACGTGCTCTATATCGACGGTAGCGGCGCGACCCTGGTGCCGGGCCTCATCGACATGCATGCGCACACCGGCATCAGCCCGGCGCCGGCGAGCGTCGGAGCCTTTCCGGATCCAGCAGCGAATCTCGCCGCCTATTTGTACTGCGGGGTCACCACCGTTGTAGATCTCGGCGGTCTCGCTCCCGACGTGCTCGATCGGCGCCAGCGCATCGCCGCCGGCCAGCTGCTGGGGCCGACGCTGTATGTCGCCGGGCCGGTCCTCACGATCCGGGGCGGCCACCCGGTGCCCGTGCTTCAGATGCTGTTGCCCGGCTGGCTACGCTGGTATGCGCTCCCGCGTTACGTGGTGCAGGTCGACGGCCCGGCACAAGCGGCGGCGGCAGCGGAGCGGATTGCCGAGATGCACGTCGACTTGCTGAAGGTCATCGTCGACCGCATTCCCCCTGACGCGCCGCGGATCGATCCCGAGACATTGGCCGCCGCGGTGGGAGCGGCCCGGCGGCATGGCCTACGCGCGGTGGCGCACATCGGCACCACCCAGGACGCGCTCGATGCTGCTGAGGCTGGTGTCTCGGCGTGGGCGCACGTCGTCTATCGGGAGCGCATTCCCGATGAGCAGATTTCGCAGCTCGGGGCGTTCAAGATACCAATGGTGCCGACCATTGTCGGCTTCGAGGCATTGGCCAGCGCCGGCCGGCCGGGACGCCGGGCGACGCGTCTTGAACAAGAGACCGTCCCGAGTGCGATCCTGGACGCGTTCGACGAGCCCGTGCACGATGAGAAATTGGCGGCGTTCACAGAGGCATCGGCACGCTTCCTGAGCACGCAGCGTCAGAGCTGGCGTGACAATGTTCGTCGCCTGCACGATGCGGGGGTGGTGATTCTCGCGGGCAGCGACATGCAGACGGGGGTGTTCCCGGGTGCTGGCTTGCATCGTGAGTTGGGACACCTCACAGAGGCTGGCCTGTCCAGGACCGAGGCGCTGCGGGCCGCAACGATCGATGCCGCCCGGTTCCTCGAGGCGAAGGATGATCCGAGCTTTGGTAGCATCGCGCCCGGCAAACGCGCCGACTTGCTGTTGGTGGATGGTGATCCGCTCGAAGATCTAGCCAACCTCGCGCGCATCCGCGCAGTGCTGGTGCGCGGCGTTCCGGTCAAGCGCGTCCCGCTGGTCGACGACGCCAAATAGCATTGCGCTCGAGCAGGGGGCTATTGGCACTGAAGTTCGCGCCTGGGGAGTGGACGATCTCCTGAAGTACTGCGGTAACGTCGAGTTGGCCAGGGGCGGGTGAAGGCCTGTTCGACAAGAACGACAAGTCGCTGAGCGAGAAGTGCAAAGAGGCGCTCAAGCAGACAGGCATCAAGCCGTAGGTAAGTCCGGTCGCGGCGGAGCCCTGCGGCCGCCGCGGTCTGCCTACTGCCCGCTCGGGGGAGGCGCCAGCGTGTAGACCACGTCGCCGTCGCTGTAGGCACGGATGTATCGGTCGGCGCCACAGACGTAATAGACAGCACCGCCCATCGCGATGACGACGGGCTCGCAGGGCAGAGTGTAGTAGTAGAACGGCGCGGCAGCCGCGGCACCCACCGCAACGGCTGCCGCGGCACCGTAGTCGCCCTCGTAGGAGCCGTCGCCATCGTCGAAATGATCCTCGGCGTACTCCGGCCAGTCCTCGCGAAGCTCGGTACGCCCGTCCTGACGTTCCTCGCGGCGTTCCTGCCGCTGCCCCTGGCGCTCATCTTGGTTCGGGTACCGCGCGTCGAAGTTCCCGTCCGCGGCGGGTCCACGTGCGTAGTACCCGCGGATCATGCCACCCGTACGGTTCTGGCCCAACGAGCCACGCGCCGCTGGCCCACCGCGGCTGAACCCGCCGCCCCCGCGGCCGCCCCCGCCGCCGCCGCGCGCAGCGACACCGTCGACCAGCGCCACTACGACAAGGGTTGACGCGGCCAATATCGCGGCGCGACGGAACGGACGGCTCATGGCTGCTTCTCGCCGGCTGCGCGCCCGCGCCCGGGCGTCAGGATGGGAATCTTCTCCGCACCCGCCGCCGGGATGAACGTGAATGCCGCGTCGGGGACATCGGGGGCGAAGGTCCACCCGTGGAAGTCGGCTTCGAACTGCGGCTGGCCCTCGGCGAGGCGATAGGTGATCACGATTCGTTGTGGAAGCGGATCGCCGTCCCGTGCGATCCAGAGCTGCATGTCTGCGGTGTCGCCCCGAAATGCGACGTGAGAGGTAGCCACGCAGCGACCGTCTCCTTGCCCACCAGGCGCGCGGTTCCGAGGACGTCTTTCAGCTTCTGCGGAAGATCGGCGGCAAAGAGCTCGCGCAGCGGCAGGCGCATCTTGAGATCCTGCGTGTAGTACGCCAACGCGGCATCGACCGTCCCGGATTTTGGGACCGTCGCATAGACCTTCTCGTCGAGATCGAAGGCGATGAGCTGGGTGCCGTCGAAGATGAGGCCGCGCCGCGCGCCGTCGCGCCGCGTGACGTCCACGCGCGCCCGATCCGGACGGCGCAACGTCAGCTGTCGCCGCTCGCCGAATTCGATTTTCTGACCCGAATCCTGCACCACGTCGTAGCTGCAGTCGACGGTCACACCGAGGCGCTGTGCCTTCGCAAGCAGGTTTGTCATCGCCTCGATGCGCGCGGCCGCGCTCGTATCTTCGCCGCCCGCCACCAACGGATGGATTCCCGCCATCAACAGTCCCACGAGGATGGCCATGCTCCGGCCAGTGCGTCGTTTGCTCATAGTCAACCCTCGGATCGTTGGTGCTGGCGAGGGGTTCCGGGCTGTATGGTCGGAACGAAGGTCACGATTCAATACTTCTCCGGTACGAACCTGCGCCCCTTCAGCGGGTCCTGATCATCGTACGCACCCTTTTTCGCGCGATTGGGCAGGCTCACTTTTTCCCGCGGTACCTTCTTGTAGGGAACCTGACTCAGAAGGTGCGCGATGCAGTTGAGGCGCGCGCGCTTCTTGTCGTCCGAGCGCAGAATGTGCCAGGGGGCAAACTTCGTATCCGTCGCCTCCATCATCATGTCGCGCGCCCGAGAATAGTCGTACCAGCGGCTGCGGGACGGCAAGTCAACGGGGCTGAGTTTCCACTGGCGCAGCGGATCCGTCATGCGCGCTTCAAAGCGGCGCTTCTGCTCGTCGTTGCTGACTTCCAACCAGTACTTGACCAGTTGGATGCCGCCGTCGATGACGAATTGTTCGACCTGCGGACACAGATCAAGGAAGCGGCGGTGCTGCTCCTTCGTGCAGAAACCCATGACGTGCTCCACACCGGCGCGGTTGTACCAACTGCGGTCGAAGATGACGATCTCGCCGGCCGCCGGAAAATGTTCAATATAGCGCTGCATGTACATTTGCGACTTCTGGCGGTCCGACGGGGCGGGGAGAGCGACGACGCGAAATACGCGCGGGCTGACGCGCTCCGTGATCGCCCTGATGGTGCCGCCCTTGCCGGCGCCATCGCGCCCTTCGAACACGACGATGATCCGCAAACCCTTGAGCTTGACCCACTCTTGAAGATGGCACAGCTCCGCCTGCAACCGGCGCAGCTCCTTTTCGTATTGCTTGGTCTTCAGCTTTTTCTCGTCCTCACCCTCTTTGTCTTTCGTCATACGACCTCCCAGAGCGTTTTTTCCATTGTCAGAACACTGTGGCTTTGCCCGAACGGATTCTGCTTGCGTTCTTCCATCGTTCTCGATGAATCTCGCAGCCGCTGATCGCAGACTCTGAATACATCGGCTGGGGCATCGCCGGCTATTGGACCAAGGTCCAATAGCCCTGCGCCGTCGCCTCTCGCTATACATGCGACAGCGATGCACTGCAGAAGATGGAACACGCGAGGGCCAAGGACGCGGGGTGCTGCGATGCCCGTCCCAACCTCGAGAAGGGCGTCACGCCGGCGCGCCTCAAGAGTAAGAAATACGGGAATGCACTTGGCACATCTAGTGCGTAGAGCGCACATGGTGCTCTGTTTGCACATCCGTCGGTCTGCGTGACGTGTGAGGGGGATGTGAGAAGCTACGTGCCGACAATTCTCCGCTGCGACTTACGGCGTATACGGGCAATCACGTTGGCACTGCTGCTCTGTGCCGCCCTGCTCACGCGTCTGGGTGCCGCCTCGGCGCTGGCGCAGAGCGCACCCGCCCAGGCAGCTTCCGTGACGTCGACAACCGACGTTGCCGGTCATGGAGCACCGGGCAACGTGCCGGAGACGACCGCGAAACAGGAGGAACACCACCTCCCCCAGTCCGCAGTCGAGATCGCCCGCCCCTTCGGCTTCCCGATCACCAATTCGATGTTCGTGAGCTGGCTTGTGGCGGTGGGGTTGATCACTTTTGCTCGGGTGGCCACGCGAGACATGCAGCATGTTCCGGGCGCAGCGCAGAATCTCTTCGAATGGCTGGTTGGGAGTCTGTACGAGTTTCTGGAGAAGATCATCGGCCCGCACCTGGTCAAGCGCACGTTCTGGTTTCTTGCCACGATCTTCATCTTCATTCTTGCCGCCAATTGGGTGGGGCTGATCCCTGGGGTCGGCACGATCGGCTGGGGACATCAAACTCCCGACGGGTTCGTCGTCGATCAACCCTTATTTCGCGGGGCGAATGCCGATCTCAACCTGACCCTCGCCATGGCTCTCGTCTTTTTCGCCTGCTGGATTGTGTGGGCGTTGCAGGAAGTGGGTCCGGTTGGATTCCTCAAGGAGCTATTTGCACCCAAGGGGGAAAGCACGGGGCCCATGAGGATCTTGATGATCGTCGTCTTCTTCGCCGCCGGCTGTCTCGAAATCATTTCGATTCTCTTTCGGCCGATTTCACTGAGTTTTCGTCTCTACGGCAACGTCTTCGCCGGGGAGAACCTGTTGGAAACCATGTCCCGGCTGGTCCCCGCCCTCGGGTGGCTCTTGCCGATTCCGTTTTACTTCATGGAATTGCTGGTGGGATTCGTCCAGGCGCTGGTGTTCATGCTTTTGTGCGCGGTGTTCACATTGCTGATGTGCATGCATGAGGACGCAGGACCGGCGCGCGGACACGGCGGCGGCGTGTCGCAAGCTTAGACATAGTCAACCGCGGTTGGCCGCGGGGAAAGGGAAGAGGAGCGAGTATGATTGGGAATATACATGTTGGTTTGGCGGCGCTTGGCGCGGCGATAGGTGTTGGTCTGATCGGTATGGGAGCTTCGCTCGCCGTGGGACGTAATCCCGGCGCCTCCACGCCGGTTATGGTCCAGGCGCTGCTGTCCATTGCCTTCGCTGAAGCGATCGTTTTCTACGCGCTGTTCTTGGTGAAGTAGGACCTGCAGGGTCTGCGGCCGGCGTCTTTTCTATGGACCGCTCCCCCCTTTGGGAATTCTCAAGACAGGATTCGTCGCTGGGGCTGCCAAGTCCGACACGCCGTTGGCCACACCAACCAAGGGCAGCCCGGCGTTTACAGAATGTGAGTGAGTGATGATGAATGCTGCTCTATCACTAGTAACGCAAGCAATCGTGCAAGCGAGCGGTGGCGGAACCGTCGAACGGATCGCCACGACCTTCGGCGTGAGCTGGTCCCAGCTCCTGGCGCAGATCGCCAGCTTCTGCATCGTGTGTGCAATCCTGCACCGCTACGCCTATCGACCAATCCTCACGATGCTGGAAGTGCGGCGTGAACAGATCGCGCAGGGCCTGGCAACGACCGAGCAAATCAAGGCGGAACTAGCGCGCACGGAAACCCAACGCCAGGAAGTGTTGGCGCACGCGAGCGACCAGGCGAGCCAGTTCATCGAGGAGGCTCGTGCCGCGGCCGCCCGGGTGCGGCAGCAGGAGACCGAGAAGGCCACCGCGGCAGCGGAACAGATCATGATCAATGCGCGCGCCGCCGCCGCACAGGAACACGACCGCATGCTCGCCGCGCTCAAGCGGGAAGTCGGCAAGCTGGTGGTGCAGGCCACGACTACGGTTACCGGCAAGATCCTGACCGCCGAAGATCACCGGCGACTGGCCGAGGAAACGGCGAAGCAGATCGCGTCGTAACCATGAAGATCAGCAAACGAGCGAAGGACGAAGCCAGGCAACTGTACCACTTGTGTACGGTGAACGAGCGGCTCGACGAGCGTCGCGTCCGGGAGGTGGTGCAACGCGTCATCGCGGCCAAGCAACGGGATGGGTCGGCCATCCTCGCGCATTTCGTGCGCCTGGTGCGTGTCGACAGCGCCCGGCACACGGCCGTCATCGAGAGCGCCACCCCGTTGTCGACGGATGTGCAGGCCATCATCCAAGCGGGTTTGACGCGTCGCTACGGCCCCGGGCTGGTGATGGCATTCTCCGTGCGCCCGGCGCTGCTGGGCGGGATACGCGTCCAGGTGGGCTGTGATGTGTACGACGGCAGTGTGCGGGCCGGGCTGGAAGCGTTGGAGAAAGGTCTTTGAACCGAGGTCACTATGCCGAACCTACTCGAAGAACTTGAAGCACAGATCGCCGGCGCGAAGACGACAACGGCGAAACAAAACGTGGGCGTCATTCGCGAGATCGGCGACGGCGTCGCCAAGATCGAAGGCCTGACCGACGCGATGCTCAACGAGATGATCGACCTGGGCAACGGCATTACCGGCTTGGCGTTGAATCTCGAAGAGACGGACGTCGGCGTCATCATCCTCGGCGATTACACCCAGCTCAAGGCCGGCGCCGTAGCGCGCACCACCGGCAAACTGCTGCAGGTGCCGGTCGGCAAGGGCCTGCTGGGCCGCGTCGTCAACGTGTTGGGCGAACCGGTCGACGGCAAGGGGCCGATCAAGACCGACAAGACCTATCCGGTTGAAAAGATCGCTCCCGGCATCATCCGCCGCCGCTCCGTCAGCCAGCCGGTGCAGACCGGGATCATGGCGATTGACGCGATGATCCCGATTGGCCGCGGCCAGCGCGAATTGATCATCGGCGACCGTTCCACCGGCAAGACGACCATCGGCGTGGACACGATGATCAATCAGTCGCGCATCAACAAGGCCGCCGAGGCCGCCGGCGACAAGGAAACCCGCCCGATTTACAATATTTACGTCGCGATCGGCCAGAAGCAGTCGAACAT
>CAZTDK010000213.1:0-9112 GCA_964611965.1 uncultured Binatia bacterium (SeqCode)
TGATGACCGGGCTTGCGGTCGGCTCGACGCCCACCCCAAGGATCTGCTTTCCGGCGACCAGCGTGATGTAGCGCGATACGCCGCTGATGGTGCCGCCGGTACCGATACCGGAAACCAGCACGTCGATCTTGCCCGCAGTGTCCTCCCAGATCTCCGGCCCGGTGGTCTTGAAGTGAATCTCCGGGTTCGCGGGATTCTTGAATTGCTGGAGCAGGACATAGTGGCCCGGATCGCCGGTGGCCAACTGCTCGGCGCGCGCGATCGCGCCCTTCATGCCGAGTGGACCTTCGGTGAGCACGAGCTTGGCGCCCAGCGCTTTCAGTACCTTGCGGCGTTCGAGCGACATCGTCTCGGGCATCGTCAGGGTGATGGCATAGCCGCGCGCGGCGGCGACGAAGGCGAGGGCGATTCCCGTGTTACCACTGGTCGGCTCGATGAGCTCTTTGCCCGCGGTCAGCACGCCGCGGCGCTCCGCGTCCCAGACCATGGACGCGCCGATGCGGCACTTCACGGAATAGGCGGGATTGCGGCCCTCGATCTTTGCCAAGACCGTGGCGCCGCCGTTGATGACCCGGTTGAGGCGGATCAGCGGCGTGCGACCGATGCTGTACGAGTTGTCCTGATAGATCACGCGGTGGGCTCCCTTCTGTGCTCGCGTGTGTAGCACACGCCAGGTAGCACGTCATTGCTGCAATCTGCAGGCGGGAATCCACGGCGCGCGCCCATGTCCCAGGGAGGTGGGGATCACGGACTATGCGTCCAAGCTCAACGACATGCGAGGTGCGCGACGGTCCCCGTGCAGCGCGGCCGCGACGATGTCGGAGGGTTCCAGACGATTTCGGCGCACTCGAGCGCATCACCAACGACAACCGCGGTGCGGACGTGATTGACGTCAGGCAGCGTCATGCTGCCGCCGTGGGCACGCACTGTCCACCCAACCAACCCGTCCGTCGTCCGCGACCGGTCGCGCACCGTGAACCCCGTGATCCCACCGCGGCTGCCGGAACGGTCGCTGTAGGTCCACAGCTTCCCGGTGCGGTCCACCTTCCAACCAATGCCGTTGGTGAACGCGCCACCGGGAATGGTGACGTCGAAGCCGCCCGGACTGGTCGCCGTATCCACGCGCACGCGCACGCCGTTGAGCAGCGGGTTCACACCTTGCCAGGGCTTCGGAATGATCGCCTTGCCACTCATGATCAGACTGAAGGGCGTGGCGCGCAACCGCAGCGCCGCGCTGGCCATCGTGATGCCGCTGTCACAGGCGGAAGCGTTCTCACATTGGCAGCTGTGGCAGACCTGGCCGCTGCTGCAGTCACCGTCTTGCTCACACTGTTCGCTGCCACACACGTTGCCGTCGCCGCATACCAGCGGCAGCGCCGCGCAGACGCAGCTGGCGCACCCCGTGCACGAGTCGCTGCAGCTGAGCCCCGGTTCGCCGCACTGCTCGCCCGGATCGATGCTGCCGTTGCCGCAGTTCGGCAACTGACTCTCGTACGCGCCGATGTCGAAACCTGCACCCACCGGGCGTGGACTGCCGTCGACGTCGAACGACGGCGCGTCGTTCGCGGTGCCGCTGTCCAAAGCCGGGCTGCCCGCAAGCAGGTGAAAGTCCGCGCCGGGCGTCACGAACAGTGCCCCTGGTGTCGCCAGGAAGGAATGCGCGTCGTACCCGAGCGCCTGCCAGCTCGCGAAGGGGATGACGGTATCACCAGTGTCGGTGCTGAAGCGGCTCATGAGGCTGTTGTAGTCGCTCGCGAAGCCGGCGCGGCTTGCGGTGTCGACGGTGATCACGCCGCGGAACGAATGATAGTTGTAGAGAATATTGTTGAGCACCGTGTTGCCGGGCGAATCGCTGATGTTGACGCACCAGCGCCCGTCCATGGCATTGATGATGGTGTTGTTGACGACGACGTTGTTCGTCGAGCCGGTGGCACCGTCGATCTGGTACATGCTGATGCCGCTGGCGTGGTTGTCGTAGAGCAGGTTGTCGCGCACGATGCTGTCGGTAATGCCGTCCATGTTGATGCCTGAGCCGCCGCCGACGCCGTTGCTATAGATGACGTTGCGTTCGACCAGGGCGTTGGAAATCCGACCGTCACCTCCCTGGCTGGCGTCACCGTTCATGTGGATACCGGCGGCATAGTTGTCGTGTACCAGGTTGCCGCGGATGATCGGCCGATCGCCGCTGTTCGAGACGTAAATGCCGTGTTGGGTTTGCGAATGGTGCGTCTCGTTGAATTCGATGGTGAAGTCGTCGGCGAAGCCGCTGAAGATGCCCCAGGTGCCGTTGAAACCGGTGTGGCAATGGCGCACGGTGACGAACTGGGAGAGCGCCGTGCGGATCCCGGCGCGCGTGCGATCATTGACGATGAACCCGTCGATGACGACGTATGACGCGCCCTCGACGTTGATGCCATCAGGCGTCGTGCCGTTGTCGGCGGTAATCTGTGCCGCGGACCCGTCGGCGATGAAGGTGATCGGGTTTCCCGCCGTACCGGAGCGGCTCAGGTAGAATCCCTTGTAGCTGCCATCTTGCACGTGCACCGTGTCGCCGGGATTGACGACGTTAGCGGCCTGCCCGAGAGTGGCCCACGCGCTCGCGAGCGACTGGCCGTCGAGCGTATCGTTGCCGCCGTTCTTGACGTAGTAGTCGGTGGCAAAAGCCGGTGCGCTGATCATCAAAGCGATGACCATGCGGGATAGCTGCCGCACGGATTGGATCTTCATTGTGGGGACCTCCATCGGTTGCGAGCAGCAAGCCCGGTGCCGCTCAGTCGCTCTGTGTGAGCACGAGCGGCGGCGGTTCTGCGACGATGAGATGTTCGAACTGGCGACGGAACTCCGCCACGGAGATGCCGGCGGTGCGCGCGAAGCCTTCGACCTCCGCAGGATTTTCAAAGTCATCGCGCCGCAGGCGAATCATATAGCGGCGCGCAATCGCGTAACGCGCCGAGTGGATGTCGACGAGGCGAATTCTGGCCCGTCCGGTCTGTGGATCGATGAGCTGTGCGAAGGGCACGGGGACGAAGTGGCCGCCTTGCATGGACACCATGACATCGCCGCCGCCGTCGAGCAGGTACTTGGCGGCGCAATACCCGAGGTCGCGGGTGTACTCCATGTCGAATGGAATCGGATCCGCGCAGCGCAGCTCGTAGCCGATGTTCTTGGCCGCAACCGCGGGCTTGATCCCGAAGCCCTTGAGGCGTTCGACGACGGCGTGCTTGAGCATCTCGCCGATATCGATTTCCGCCAGCCGAATGTTGCCATGCTCATCGCGCTCGACATTCTTGAGCTCCGACAGATCCTGTGGATCGATGTCGAGCACGACACCCTCGGCCACGACCGCGACGCCGTCACGGCGGCCTTCGCTGAGGCGCTTGATGATCGCACAGGCGAGCGTGTCGACGATGGTGGCGAGGCGGATCCGCTCGCTGCCGAACTCCTCGGCGATCAGCGTCAGCGTCGCGCCCGCGGCCTTGCCGATGCCGAGCGCCAGGTGGCCCGCTTTGCGGCCCATCGAGATGACGATGTACCACTTTGAGGTCGTAAAGGCGTCGACCATGAGATTCTTGACGATGTCGACGCCGACGTGGCGCGCCGTCTGAAATCCGAAGGTGTCGATATGTGGCGGTAGATCGAGGTCGTTGTCGATGGTCTTCGGAACATGGACAACGCGGACGCGGCCGGCGGAGGTTTCCGCCAGCTTCAGCGCCGAGAATGCGGTGTCGTCACCACCAATCGTGATCAGGCGGTCGATATCCAGGCGCAGCAAAGCATCGACGCAGCGCTCGAGATGCCGCCGGTCTTTCGTCGGGTTGGCGCGCGAGATGCCGATGAACGACCCGCCGCGAAAGTGCAGGCGGCTCACGGCATCGATGCTCATCGGAATGACGTGGTCGGTGTCGCCCTGCATGATCCACTCGAAGCCGTCTTTGATTCCGAGCACATCGATCCCTTCGAGCAGGCTGCGAATGGTGGCTGCACCGATGACACTGTTGATGCCGGGTGCGGGACCGCCGCCGACGAGGATCCCCAGCCTCTTGCTATCGCCCATGTCTCAATCCTCCAAGGCGCCCAACCCGCGCCGCGGTCATGTTTACGGCCAGACGCCGCGCCGTCAATACGGCACGGCAAACAAATGAACCCGATGTTTTCGTTTGCAGAACTATAGCGCGATCGGTTACGGAAATCCGTCAGCGACAGGGTCGGGGAAGCAGGTTTCGAAACCGAGGAGGGTTCGCCATGCAATCAAGGATTGCGCACTGCGTGTCGCATCGGTGGAGTCGCTTCGTCATCATTGCCGTGGCCAGTGCCGCCGGGCTCACCGGCTGTGGTGAAGAGACGGTGGCGCCGCTCTCTTCGCCCACGCCGACAGCAACTGCGACCGCGACGCCGCCGCCGACGCCGCAAATGTTCGCCGTGCTCAGCACGTTTCCGGCCGAGATGGCGCCGCTGCTGGCGCAGATGACCGTCGAGCATACGGCGACTGTGAATGGGCGCACCTTCCGCGTCGGCACGCTCGCCGGTGTACCAGTCATTCTGGGGATCACCGGTATTGGCCTCGTGAACGCAGCGAGGACGACCGGCGAGCTGCTCGATCGCTTCGATGTTGCCGGTGTGCTGCTCTCCGCCGTTGCCGGTGGCAGCACGCAGCAGATCGGCGACGTCGCGGTCCCCGCAGCCTTCGAGCTGAAGGACGGATCAACCTTCGCGGTCACGCCGGCTTGGCTGGCAGCGATCAGCCCGACCGCGGCAGCCGGCACCGTCATGCTGGACCAATGCACCGTGGTGGCCAACCCGCCGCCGACCACGCCAGTGTGCATGCCCCGGCCCGCGGCGATCATTCTCGGCGGCATTGGCATGAGCAGCGATCCCTACGGCGGCAAGCCGTTCGCCTGTATCACGGGCGGCAATGATCTCTACGGCTGCGACCTGCCATCGCCGCCGCCGTCCGATCCCTCGGCGGGGCCGCCGCATCCCGCATTGTTTCAACCGGCAGATGCCGTGACCCCGGTGACCCAGGACATGGAAACCGCGGCCATCGCCCGTGAGGCCCTGGCGCGCGGCGTGCCGTTCATCGGTTTCCGTGCCATCTCGGACGGCGGGACCGGCGATTCGCTCGGCCTCGTCGGCTTCCTACCACAGTTCTCCGCGTACTATCGCTTCGCGGCGCGCAATGCCGCCGCCGTCACCGTCGCCGAGCTCACCTACCTGGCGGCGCATCCCGCGCGAGGCGAATGAGGGCGCCGAGCGGTACTCTGAGAGCTACCAGGGAGCAGGCGATTCCATGATCTAGATCATAAGACCTGCGCTCGATCGGCGCTAAAGACTCCGCAAATCAAACCGTGGCGGCGCAACGCAGCGGTACAACGAGGAGGAGTGATGGCCGACTTTCTGAGCGCATATTCGATCCAGAGCTGGCTGGAGTCATGCCCGCAAGGGTACCTGGAGAACACCGAGTACGGCCACCCCGCGGGTGAGACGGAGCCCGCGCTCCTGCTGGAAAACAGAGTGCTGCACGAGGAGACGATACGCTCGACCGTTCAACTGGTGGTCGGTGAGCGCTGTGCTCTGGCTGCATCCTCGGGCCTGATCAATGCCGCGCCGGACGAAGCTAGCAAACGCTTTCTCGCCACGCAGACTCTGGATGAGGCGCGGCACGTCGAGATCTTCACGCACCGGCTCTACGACCTGGGCGTGCGCAAAGAAGATCTGGAGAGCGTCATCAAAACGCACGCAAATCCAAACCTGGTGAAGTTTGCGGCGGTGTTGCTGGAGAAAGTCGACAAGAAAGATTTTATCGCCGGCGTCGTCGGTCAGAACATCGTCCTCGAAGGCATGGCGTTTAGCGTCTTCGAGATGCTGCACGCCATGAGCCAGGGCATGAACCCGAAGTTCGCGCACACGCTATCGGGTACCATCGCTGACGAGCGCCGCCACGTCGGCTTCGGCGAAAACCGCATCGGTAGCCTGATCAAGGAGTGTCCCGAGAAGAAGCCGGAGATCGAGCGCATGCAGAAGGAGATGTCCTACTACATGCTGGCGACGTTCGCCGATGCGTTCCGCCATAATGCGGCCGCCGCCGAGATCGAACACCTCGGTATCGACCTCGCCGAGGCCGACTACCAGGGCGTCAATCTGTCGGTCATGAAGCCGGAGGCGATCGAAGAAGTTCTCGCGGATACGGTGTTGAAGGAGTTCAAGATCCGTCTGGGGCGCATCGGCATCGAGTATCAAACGCCCATACGCCCGTAGGCGCGTCCATGGCCGCCCCGCGGATCAGGCCCACAGCGCCTGCCGAGATTCACGATCTCGACCCACAAGCATTTCTCGAAGAGGTCCATTCCTTCGAGTTCTGGTTCCAAGCGGTGGAAGGCTACCTCTCCGGGTTGACCTATGGGCACAAGCCGGAGACGCGCGAGGTGGCGCTCTCCGAGCTCGACCGCGATCGCCTTGTCACCGTCCTCTGCAACTACTGCGTTGGTGAAACCGCGGCGTTGGAAGGCGCCAGCGGCTTGATCGCGATTGCGCCGAATCGCATCGCGAAAGTGTTTCTTGCCACCCAGGTCGCCGACGAGGGCCGGCATTTGGAGGTGCTCCTGCATCGGATGCGCGATATCGGTGTCGCGGATCCCGACGCGGAAGTGGAGCGCCGCGCCAGTCGGAGCTTGCTGCTCTTCAAGCGCCGTTTGCTCGAGCTGGTGGCGAGCAAGGACTGGGAGGCGGCGATCTTCGCCCAGAACGTCATCCTCGAAGCCCTGGAATTCGCGGTGTTCCACAGCCACGCGCAGACGGCGGACCCGATCACGCGTGAAGTGCTGCTTGGGATCGTGAAGGACGAGCGCCGGCACATCGGCTTCGGCGAGAACGAGCTGGGGCGGCGGCTCGCGAGCGCACCGCACATGCGCGCGCGCCTCGGGCAGGTGAAGCGAGAGCTCGACCATCTGGTGCTCGATTCGCTGGAGGAGACCATGCCGCACATCGGTTTGCCGCGCGATGAGCACGATCGCCTCGGCCGCAGCTATCTGGAATCGGTCGAGCGCTTGGGATTTGCCTGATGACTGACCCGTTGGAGAACGAGGTGGTCGCGGAAGACGGGGCGCGGCAGCGCTTCATCCTCGAAGATACCGGCTTCGACGAGGTCCCAAAGAAGTATCGCCGTTTCTACCGCAAATGGGCCGGCGCCGGAGACAGTCTTGCTCCGAACGAGGTGATCTGCCCGGTCTGCAAGGTGGTGATCCGTTCCACGCGCGAGCTGCGCCCCGGCGATCGTGTCTACTGCATGCCCTGCATGTCGCGGTTGGTGGTGATGCGCAATGCCGACGGAACGTTGGAGGCGCGGGTGGCGTACTGAAGAGGCACACAGCAAACCACGCAACCGAAGCGCGCTCTTCGTGCACGTGGCGCGTAGCATGTGGCACGTTGTCTTCTCCGACCAGGCACGCGCTACGTGCTACAAGCGGGTGCTTGATCCGCGAGCCCCGATGGTTCTACAAGTCGGGCCGGAGGTGCACACCATGCGCGTACTTCAGGACGACGACGCGGATCTCGCGTATCTGCGGAACAAAACGGTCGGTATCATCGGCTACGGCAACCAGGGACGCGCGCAGGCGCTCAATCTGCGTGACAGCGGTCTACGTGTTCTCATCGGCTCGCTGCGCGATGCCGGCGCAAAGGAGGCTGAGGCCGACGGTTTCACGGTGTTGCCGATCGCCGAGGCGTGTACGCAGGCGGACGTGCTGGCGCTGCTGATTCCTGACGAGGTGCAGCGCGATGTTTACCACGCGCAGATCGCGCCGGCGTTGCGCGCTGGGCAGGTGCTGGAGTTTGCGCACGGCTACAATATCCATTTCGGCTTGATTCGCCCGCCGCAGGACGTCGACGTCGTCATGGTGGCGCCGCGCATGATCGGCATCAACGTCCGCCGCAGCTTCGAGCAGGGCAGGGGCGTGCCGGCTTACGTCGCCGTGGCGCAAGACGCGTCGGGGCACGCCCGTGACATTGCGTTGGCGTGGGCCAAAGGCATCGGCGCGACTCGCGCCGGCGTGCTCGAGACCACCTTCGCGGAAGAGACCGAGCTGGACTTGTTCGCCGAGCAAGGTGTCTGGCCGATCATCATGCGTGACCTGCTGCTGTCGTTCGAAGTGCTGGTGGAGGCCGGGTTCCCGCCGGAGATGGTGGCGCTGGAGTTGTACGGCTCCGGCGAGGCCGGTGAGATCTTCAAGCAGATGGCGCGCCTGGGCGTGATCGAACAGATGAAGCTGCACTCGCACACCAGCCAGTACGGCACGCTGTCGCGGGGCGCGCGCATGCTGCCGGACGAGACGCGTGACCGCCTGCGACAGGCGTTGCAGGGCATCCGCTCGGGCGCCTTTGCGCAGGAGTGGACCAAGGAGCAGCAGGCCGGCTATCCGCACTTCGAAGCGCTGCGCAGCGCCGCCCGCGGGCACACGATCAACCAGGCGGAGGTCCTCGGCCGCGAGATGCTGCGGCGTTCAGGGCTGGGCGACGAATAGCGGCACGCTCCCGCCAGCCATGCAGCGCTTGAAGCGACAAGTTGCAGTGATCACCGGCGCTGCCGCCGGGATCGGCGCCGCGACCGCCGAGCTATTCGCCGAAGAAGGCGCCAGCGTTGTGCTGTTGGACATCGACGCGGCCGGGGAGGCGGTCGCCGGCCACATCCGCGACCGTGGCGGCGCGGCGGCGTTCGTCCGCGCGGATATCTCGAAGGAGGAGGACGTCGGCCGGGCGATCGAACAGGCGGAACAGACTTACGGCTGTATCGACATCCTGATCAACAATGCCGCGGTGTTCGTCCTGAAAGGCCTCGAAGCGACGCCGGCGGAGTGGCATCAATCGCTCGACGTCAACATTGTGGGCACGGCATTGGTGTCGCGCTACGCCGCCGTGGCCATGAAGAAGACGGGCGGCGGTGCGATCGTGAACCTGGCCTCGATCTCCAGCTTCGTGGCGCAGCCGCACTTCATCACGTATAGCGCGACCAAAGCCGCCCTGGTGCAGATGACCCGCAACATGGCGTTGGACCTGGCCCCGGACAACATCCGCGTGAACTGCGTCTGCCCCGGGACGATCCGCACCGCCGCGACCGATC
>CAZTDK010000214.1:0-9106 GCA_964611965.1 uncultured Binatia bacterium (SeqCode)
GCTCAACAACTAGGGCCGCGGCCGGCGTCCTTTCTATGGGCCGCTCCCGTTGGTCGCTAGGGGGTGCCGTCGCGGAAACTCGATTTGTGTGCGACGTGTCCCAATGGCAATCATGAATGTTCAGTCAGCCACCATCTCGAGGCTCTTTCGGACGATATTCAAAGTTCATGCTGTCGACTGAACAAACTGTGAAAGCGAGACGATCTGGGTTTGCGCGCTCCGAAGACGATCCGCAGATTGACGCAGATTTTCGCAGATGCACGCCGCTCTATGAAAATCTGCGTTGATCTGCGTCAATCTGCGGATCGATTCTCTTTCCGAGCTCCAAAAATCGGAGGCTATCTTTGCGATGACGACGACCATTGAAGCGTTGCGCGCCGCAGGCGTCCTGTCGCCGCTCGATGTCCAGTTTGCGCGGGCCATGGCGCGTCTCGGCAACGACGGTCGCGACGACGTGCTGCTGGCGGCGGCGCTGACCAGTCAGCAGGTCAGCAACGGGCACGTGTGCCTCGACCTGGGGCGCCTGACAGCGACGCCCGTCCTCTACAACGAGGATGGCCAACTCGTGGCCGAGCGACCCTGGCCTGCCCTGGGCCCATGGCTCGATACCTTGCGGTCGAGCCCGCTGGTCGGTGACAGGGATGCAGGGACACCTTTCGTTCTCGATGGCGCGGGGCGGCTGTATCTGCGTCGATACTGGGAGCACGAGGCGCGGCTGGCGACGGCGCTGCACGAACGAGCTGGGCAGGTCGAAGCGTCTCCCGATGGCGCGTGGTTGCGGGCGACGCTCGCTCGCCTCTTTCCGGTGGACGGTTCGGTTGCACTGCAGATCCAGGAGCCTGATTGGCAACGCCTGGCTGCATTGCTCGCCTTGCAACGGCGGCTCTGTGTGATTTCCGGCGGACCGGGGACCGGCAAGACCTTCACGGTCGTGAAGATCCTGGCCTTACTGGTCGAGGATGCGCTACACACCGCGCACCGGCCGCCACGCATTACACTCGTCGCGCCAACCGGCAAGGCAGCGGCGCGGCTTGCCGAGTCGATTCGGAGGGCCAAGAAAACCTTGGCATGTAGCGACGCGGTACGCGACGCGATTCCGGAGGATGCGGCGACGGTCCACCGCTGCCTCGGCTCGATCGGCGGCAGCTCGACCACCTTTCGCCATCACGAGGGGAATCCCCTGGTGTGTGATGTGCTGCTCGTGGATGAAGCGTCGATGGTCGATCTGGCGTTGATGAGCCGGCTGGTTGCCGCGGTGCCGCCGCGGGCGCGCTTGATTCTGCTCGGCGATCAGGATCAGCTCGCATCGGTAGAAGCCGGCGCCGTGCTGGGTGACATCTGCAATACGGGCGGGGCGCGCAGCTACTCGCGGGTGTTCGTGGAGCAGGTAGGGGAATCGGCCGGCGATCGACTGCCGTTGAGCGCCGATGCGCCCGACCGGACGGGCATCTGGGATTGTATCGTGCAGCTGAACAAGAGCTACCGATATGGTCCAGACAGTGGCATCGGCAAACTTGCACGCGCGATCAACACCGGCGACGCGGAGGCAGCGCTGGGCATTCTCGACTCTGCAGATGTTCCTGACGTTGCCCGGATGGATGTGTCGCCGCGCGAGCCCCTCAGCGCGTCGCTGCGGTCCGCGGCACTCCGCGGATTCGGTGCGTATCTTCATCTGCGTGAGCCGATCGAGCAGCTCCAGGCGCTGGAGGGATTCCGTATCTTGTGCGCGCACCGGCGCGGTCCCACCGGAGTCGACGGAATCAACACGCAGATTGAAGCGGTGTTGGCCCAGGCCGGTCTCATTCGACCGGATAGTCCGACCTACGTCGGGCGTCCGGTCATCGTGGGCCGCAATGATTACCAGCTCAGTTTGTTCAACGGCGATGTCGGGCTCATTGTCGTCGATCCGGAGCGTGCGGACGGCAAGGTTGCGTTGTTTCGTGGCGATGGGGATAGCGTGCGCCGGCTGTCCCCATCGCGTCTGCCGCCGCACGAAACGGTGTTCGCGATGAGCGTCCACAAGAGCCAGGGCTCCGAGTTCGACGCGGTTGCCGTCCTGCTACCGGAACGCAGCTCTCCGGTGCTGACACGCGAGCTCCTTTACACCGCGGTCACTCGCCCCCGACACACGCTGGCCATCCACGGCAGTCGCGAGATGATTGTGCACGCGATCACGCACCGCACGGAGCGCGGCTCTGGTCTGCGCGATTTGCTGTGGGGGCGGTCGACGGCCAGCTGACGGTCGCGATGCTGCTCACACGCGTCGTCGGTTGTCATCCGGGTAAGGATACTCCATGTGGCGCGCCGTGGCGCGGCCGACGCGCTCGCCGCAATAACGGCTGACCACTCGCAAAGCCATGTCGATGCCCGCGGAGATTCCGGCGGAGGTCAGCAGGTTGCCGTCTTCGACGACATGCAGCTGGTCTTCGACGGTGACGGATGGGAAGGACTCACGCATCCAGTCGAGCGAACGCCAATGTGTCGTCGCATGGCGGCCGTCGAGGACGCCGGCGTGCCCCAGTAACATCGCTCCCGTGCAGACGGAGGTCATGGTTTCCACGGTCCGCGCGCGCTCCCGGATGAAGCCGAGCAGCTGCTCGTCGTGCAACGCGGCGCGTGTTCCCCAGCCGCCCGGCACGACCAGGATGTCGAGGCGCGGCGCGTTGTCGATGGTGTAGTCCGGTTGCACCTTGAGGCCTCCGGTTGCAACGATCGTCTCGAGGGTTTGGGCAATCAGCACGACCTCGAAAGGACTCGGGTCTTCGCGACGCCGTGCCTCGTCGAGCCGCGCCACCGAAAACACCTCGAAGGGACCGCAGAAGTCGAGAACCTCGACGTTGTGGAAGACCAAAATGCCGACTCGTTTGCGTTCCATGCGATTTCCTCCTGGGGACCTGTCGGATTCTCGGAAGAAGAAAATGGAAAACCGGAAACAGCAAACCGGAAATTAAAATTGGTCAACGTGTCATCCACCCCATTTCCCCGTTTTCCGTTTCCTGTTTCCGGTTTCCTGTTTTTCATTCTCCTACGACCTGCGGTCGGCATGTCTTCTATGGCTCGGGCCGCAGGCCCTGCCTGCGCAAGATATCATCGCGGTTGTAGGTGGCTACACGCCCATTTCCAGGTTCGTGGGCGGCTGGCGTTGGCGCAATGCGCGGTATGATGCTCTAAGCACGGACGGAGATGCGCCGGTGACTCGCCGAATTGCCCAAACCGCCAGCCTGGCTCTCCTGCTGCTCGCACCGCTCCACGCCGACGCCTGGAGTGATCCCGGGCACGAGGCCGTCTGTCAGATTGCGTTCCTCGAGTTGACACCTGCCGTGCGTGCAAAGGTCAACAGTATTCTCTCGCATGAGGATGCGCGATTCCGCTCCTTCGCCGTAGCCTGCACATGGCCTGATGAAGACAAGAGTGTCGATGGCACCATCCAATACCGCCGGCGCGACGACCATTTCGTGAACGTGGAGCGCGGCGTTGCCGCGATTACATCGGAGGACTGCGGCAGGAGGCCGCGCTGCCTGTTCAGCGCGATCCACGCCGACGCAGACGCCCTCAAGAACACCACCGGGAAGGATCAGCTCACGGCCCTCAAATTCCTCGGCCACTTGATCGGCGATCTCCACCAGCCGCTGCACGTTTCGTATGCGGATGACCGCGGGGGCAACGATATTCCTGTTTCGCAGGCCGCCGGCTGTCAGAACCTGCACGCGCTGTGGGACTACTGCCTTCCCGAAGAGTTGCGCCAGCGCCTGGGTGCGAGCCGGCATCCCACCGATCTGGGCACCAGGCTGCATGCCGAGATCACCGATAGCGAGCGCGCGCGCTGGCGCCAGGGTCGCCTGGTCGATTGGGCTGCCGAGTCGTACGCCATTGTACGGAAGGCGGAGACAAAATACTGCCTCATCGAGGGAACCCGCTGCTGCTACGACACCCACGAGTGCGAGAACCGGGCGGGGAACGACGAAGCCCGTCAGACCAAACGTCTGACACATCTCCCGCACAGCTACGATGACAGCGAGATCGATACGGTGAAGCAGCAATTAGAGAAGGCCGGCGTCCGCTTGGCAGCGATTCTCGAGGCCCAACTACGGTAGGCGCGCAGCCGGCGTCTCGCCTGCGGTCCGTTGGGTCACTGCGGAGCTTCAGGCTCCGATAAGCAATTTCACGCGTGCAAATGGGAACGCTGCTTGCGCCAGTCAAGGTTCTTCGAAGGCACCGCCTAGCGACCCAACGGGGAGCGGTCGCATAGAAAAGACGCCGACCGCAGGCCTTAGTATCTATCGACGCGCGGCTTCAGGTGCGTCTCAAACGCACGGTTCCACAGCAGGCCATCCCGGCACGAATGGCATTCAGGGCCAAACGGGCACTCCTCCGCACCCTGAAGATCCACGCTTTTCCCCGTGAGGGGCTGACCAGGATGCCAGCCGCTCGGTAACTCGTTGCCGTTGTTGGTACGCACTTTCATTTGGGCCTCCTCCTTCGCCGCACAAGGAGTGTCGCGTGAGCGACGGGCCGTGCGCAGTCATGACTTGCAAGGGTTCTGGATGAATCCGAGATGCGGACTGAAGATAGCACACTCGCGCACCAAGTGCTTGCCGCGACTGCGCCGGGTGCGGGGCCCGTGCATTCCGACCCTGAGCGGTGCCCTCGGCACGGGTGCCATCAACTTCACTTGGCCGCCGCGACGATCAAGACGGTGCCCTGTGCGATGCACGCCAGGCGCCCGTCGTTGCTGACGTCGATGCGTACCACCGCGGTGCGTTTGGTCAACGCCAGCACGCTGGCCTCGGCGGTGAGGCTGCCGCCTCGCACCGCGGCCAGGTAGTTGAGCTTGAACTCGGTGGTCGCCGCCCACGCGCCGCGCGGCACCAGCGGGTAGAGTACGCAGCCAAGCACGTGATCAACCAGGCCGGCGATCACGCCGCCGTGCAACGAGCCGAACGGGGTGAGCAGGTCGTTGCGGACCTCGAGGGTGGCGATGAGCTTGCCCGGCGTGACCGTGGTGATGCGCGCATCGAGAAACTTCGGCAGGCCGGTGAGCGGCGCGTGGATGAGGCCTTGCGCGATGCGTTCGTCGAAAACTTCGAAAGTGGGTGTCGCAGCCATGGCTTTGCCTCCTGCTTCGAAATGGGTGTGAGGGCTTGGCTTGAGGGCTTGGGGTTTCCTCGCTCTCAACCCAGGTTCATGGTGACTGTTGCGTAGGCGACATCCTATTGGATTGTCGGCGGTGCCGCCAACGGCGCGCGGCGCATTCAGGCGAGCCGTCCTAACGGTCCGTTGGAAAAGGGAAGCTCACCCTTCGAGAGCCTCAGGGTGAGGGGAAGACGCGCAATGAAATCTGGGGGGAACCGCTCATGCTGAGGCTCTCGAAGCATGGGGAGGGGTTCTTCAACGGGCTGCTAGACTAAGGGCGCAGAGTCGTCTGGCGACGGCGGGCTTCGCCGGACGCTGGAGCTCGACGTACACAACTCACCGGATTGCAACCCTACAGGCTCCGGGGTAGCGTGCGCCCCGCGAAAGCAGCTCGATACCAACGGTCCGAAGGAGGTTCGATTCATGCCAAAGAAGGTCAGGCCCATCCCCAAGGGGTACAATTCCATCACCGCCACGCTGACGCAGGCGGACGCTGCCAAGACGATTGAGTTCTGCAAGAAGGCGTTCGGCGCCAAAGTGCTCATGAACATGCGCGGAGCCGGTGGAAAGGTCATGCACGCCGAGATCCAGATCGGCGATTCGAGGATCATGCTGAACGACGAAATGCAGGAGCCGGCGCAGCCGGCGGGCTTGTTCCTCTATGTGACCGACGTCGATAAAACCTTCGCCAAGGCCGTGAAGGCGGGGGCGACGCCGCTCATGCCGGTGCAGGACATGTTCTGGGGCGACCGCTTCGGCCGCGTGATGGATCCATCGGGGAACAAATGGGCGATCGCCACACACCGCGAAGACGTGACGCCCAAGGAAATGAAAAAGCGCGCCAAGGCAATGTCCGCGAATGGCTGATGCGTTCCGCAGGCTGGATGGGACTGCCGCGGACCTGCGGTCGGTGTCCTTTCTATGGCCCGCTCCCCCCTTCGGGGAGCCTCAGGACAGGATTGTTCGCTAGGGATTGCCAAGTCCGACAGGCCGCCCATCCGCTCGCGCTTGATCCGGACAGGGCACCGAGCCCATGTACCATGACCGTGTCTCGCCGGTGACGGCCCCGGTCACGCGGCGCCAGGTGCTGCGCTGGACACTTGTCGGCGGCGTCGTGGTAATGCTGCCGGGGACCGAGTTGCTCGGATGCGGAGAGGATCACGGTGTGGCGCCGCTCCCAGCGACGCCCACGGTGATCCCGCCGACGGCGACACCGACGCCGAGCTTCCTGACGGCGGAGGAGCGGCGCGTGCTGGCTGCGATGACGGCGCGGATCGTCCCCACGGACGACCTGCCCGGAGCGCAGGAAGCGGGAGCGGCGAACTACATCGACCTCCTGCTATCGGTGCTTCCGGACGCGGATTCGCCAGGCTTGGTCTTTGCCGGCGGACCGTTCAGCGATCGCAACCCGTTTCCCGATCCGGCAACGGGTATGCCGACGGATCGCTTCCCTCCCGACGCCTTCGCGCAGTTCGTCCCGCTCACTCGCCTGCAGCTGTTGCACTGGCGCGTGATGCTCCTGGGCAGCGCCGCGGTTGACGGCGCCGACTTCAATGAGGCGGCGCTCGGCCCGACTACGGGGTTGCGCGATCAATACCGCTCCGGGCTGGGCGCGGTGCAAGCCAAGAGCACGGAGATGTTCGGCACGGACTTCGCCGCCCTTACGACGGCGCAACAGGATGCCGTCCTTGCAGCCGCCGATGCAGATTTCGTTGCGCTCGTCACCGGTCACACGATCGAAGGCATGTTCTCGGTACCCGAGTATGGCGGGAACACCAACCGGATCGGCTGGGATCTCATCAAGTACGATGGCGACAGCCAGCCGCTGGGGTATTCGATCTTCGACGAGCAGACCATGACCTACCGGGAGCGGCCCGACAAACCAAACTCCACGGCGAACCCGGACGAGGATTTCAGTGGCGTCGATGCCGGCACGCAGCGATTCTTGAAACTCGTCGTGCGTCTGCTCGGAGGCTTCACTCCGCCATGAGCCGCTTGCCATCCGCGGTCCCTGGCGTGCTCGGGAACACCAGCCTGACCCAGTTCGACGCGCTCATCATCGGCAGCGGAGCAGGTGGATCGGTGGCCGCGCGCACGCTGACCGTTGTGGGCGGAAAGAAGGTCCTCGTGCTCGAGGCGGGTCCCAACTATTTCATGGGCCTCGACGATCCGGCGGCCGGCATGCCGGTCCCGCTCTTCAGCAACGATGAGCTGAAGCTGAGCGTGCGCCCCTTCATCAACCAGAGCTTGTTCCTCGAGCCGCGCACCTATCGCGCCAGCGAAATCGCGCGCGCGGTGATCGCTGATGTGAATACCCTGCCGCGCAACGTCGGTGGCGGCGCCGTGCATGCGGACATGAAATATCCACGCTTCAATGCCGTGGACTTCCATCTCGCCACGGAGATGCAGTCGCACGGCGTGCAGTACCCGGCGACCAACTTCAGTGATTGGCCGCTGAGCTACGACGAGCTCGAACCCTTCTACACGGAAGCTGAGCGTTTGACCGGTGTGCAAGGCCTGCGTGGCAGCGATCCCTTCGAGTCGCATCGCAGCAGCGACTTCCTGATGCCGCCGGGAGTGCCGATGTACGTCGCGCAGGTAATCAGTGACGGCGCATGTGCACAGGGATACACGACCTTCCCGTACCCGACGGCGGTGAACTCCCGCCCGTACGGCGGCCGGCCGCCGTGCGTGGACTGCGGCTTGTGCACCGGCTACGGCTGTCCGAACAATTCGAAATGTTCACCGGCCGTCACAACGCTGCGCGAAGCGTTGCTGACCGAGAACTGCCAGCTACGTTACAACTGCCACGTCACGCGGCTGCTGCACGGCGCCGGGCGCCACGTCGTCGGTGTCGAGTACATCGACGGCGACGGCAAGGTGCAGCAGGCCACGGCGGATCAATTCATTCTGGCCGCGAGCGCCATCGAAAGCGCGCGTCTGTGCCTGGTGTCGGATCTCGGCGGTCCGGGCTTGGGGAATTCGAGCGACATGGTGGGCCGCAATCTGATGTTTCACCTCGAGACCCTGGCCGTCGGCGTTTTCAAGCAACGCTTCCACGGCGAACGCGGCCGCTCGGTGACGCACGGCATTTCCGACTTCCGTGGGGTCATGCCGGGCGGTGCGGCGATCGATCCCAGCCGCAAGCTTGGCGGCATCATCGAAATCGGCGCGCAATCGGAACCCATCAACGACGCGCAGAACAATCTGATGGTGCTCGCGCTCGCGCAGAGCCAGGGCATCGCCATCACGCTCAAGCAGCTGCTGATCAACAGTCCGCTGCGCGCCCATCTTGCCGCGCTGACGCTGCAATCGGAGGACGCGCCGCAACTGACCAACCGGGTCGACCTCGACCCGACGATTCGCGATGTGTTCCGTCAGCCGGTGCCACGCATCACTTACGCCAGCAGTCCGTTCGAGCTCGACGCGCAGAACTTTTATTCGCCGCTTATGCTGAGCCTGTTGAAGGCCGCGGGGGCGCAGTACGGAGCTATCGCGCCGCAGCCGGTCCCGTCACAATCGGCGCACATCATGGGCACGCTGCGCATGGGCGGCGACGCCGCGACGTCAGTGTGCGATGCCGTCGGCAAGTTTCACGACGTCGACAACCTGTATTGCATGGACGGCGGCGTCTTCGTCACCTCGTCCGGTTACAATCCCACCTTGACCATCATCACGCTGGCGCTGCGTGCCGCCGGCGCACTGCTGTTCCCCGGGACTCCGGAGCGCGTCATCGGGCGCTCCCTCCGTCCTCGGCTGGAGCAGGACGGCGCCGCGTGACCGACGTGAAGACGTGGAGAAACCGGGGTGGAGGGCCGAATGCGAGAACGCAGTGCATTCAACGATTCGAGAAATCCCAGGCTCGACCGCGGCGGCATCTGCCTCGAGACTGAGATCTTCTCCGTCGAGGCAGAGCGGCGCCGACTCGAGACAGAGCCGCTCTCAGTCGAGACAAAGATCTTCTGGGTCGAGA
>CAZTDK010000215.1:0-9094 GCA_964611965.1 uncultured Binatia bacterium (SeqCode)
CGTCCTCCTGAACACCCGTGCGCGCCAGCGGCGCCGCGTTGAGAATCTCCGTGGGGGTTTCTATACTGCACGCGCGCTTCGCGCTCAACACACTGCGGAGCGGAGTGATGCCGGCCGGGCACATTGCGCGATGAGCGATGAAGGTTGAGGGATGATCGATGAGGGATGTGCGAGGAATGATGACTGTTCCATCATCCTCCTTTGCTTCTTGATCTGCTGATGATGCTTGCTGACGACATCGAACGCGCCGCCAAGATCATCCGGGAGGCGCGCTACGTGGTTGCGCTCACGGGTGCCGGCATGTCGGTGGAGAGCGGCATCCCACCCTTCCGCGGCCCTGGTGGGTTGTGGACCAAACACGGGGAACCGCCGATGAACGGCTATCAACGGTTTCTTGCGGACCCGGCGGCGGCGTGGCGCGAACGGCTGGCGCCCAGTGGCCCAATGCGCGAGCTGTGGCAAACGCTGCAGGCCGCCAAGCCGAACCCGGGTCATGACGCTTTGGCGCAGCTCGAAACCCTCGGCGTGTTGCGCTGCCTGATTACGCAGAACATCGACAACCTGCATCGCGCGGCCGGCAGCACGCAGGTCGCCGAGATCCACGGGAATGCGCTGCTGGTGCGTTGCATCGAGTGCGCCAGCCGTTTCCCGCGCGCAGCGATCTCGCTGGCCGAGCTGCCGCCGCGCTGTCCGGACTGCGGCGGCATCATGAAGAGCGACACGGTATCGTTCGGCGAGCCGATTCCCGCCGACGTCCTGGCGCAATGCTTTGAGGCCAGCGATCAATGCGACTGCATGATCGTCGCCGGCACCTCGGCCACCGTGTATCCCGCGGCGCAGTTCCCGCTCGACGTGCGCCGGCGCGGCGGCGCACTGATCGAGGTGAACCTGTATGAGAGCGAGCTCACGCCGTACTGCACGCTGAGTCTGCGCGGCTCGTCGGCAACCGTGCTGCCGCAGCTCGCGGCGTGCTGTGGGCGAGGGCGAGACGCCGGAAGGTAGACCGGCGCCGCGCTCCTCTCGGCCAAGGCCACGGCAAAGTCCGCGCGCGGAGGGTCTCCACGAACCGGAGTCTGAAGAGGTCGCAGCAAAACCCAATTCGGCAGGCACAGAGGCCTGCCGCCACCGTCTTTTCTTTCGGCCTCTGCCTTTTCGGTGGGTGCAGCCGTCCCTGGCTGCACGGGTTTTGAGATAGCCTCGGCTGCGCTCGCTTGCGATAGGGCGTGCGAGAGGGGTATGGTTCCAACCCCCAAGGGCCAAACGAATGTCACAGTACGTCGCCGACGCCAACGCTCCGGTCTTCATCGAGCATTATGAGCAGCTCATCGAATTCTTCGCGAGCGCGTGCAAGCCGCGCCAGAGCTGGCGCATCGGCACGGAGTACGAGAAGGTCGCCGTGTGGGCCGCCAGCGGCAACGCCGTGCCGTTCACCGGCGGCATCGAAGAGGTCCTGCGGCGACTCGCCGAGCGCTATCCCTGGGAACCGATCGTCGAAGACGGACGCATCGTGGCGCTCCAGAACGCACAGGCATCGATTACCCTGGAGCCTGGCGGGCAACTCGAGCTCAGCGGCCAGCAATGCGACACCGTGCACTGCGCCAGGAACGAGTTCGTCGAGCACGTTGAGCAGATCGTCAGCGTTGGTGTGGAGCTCGGCATCACTTTCCTGGGCCTCGGGATGCAACCGATGAGCCCGCTGGACGAGATCGAATGGGTGCCCAAACGGCGCTACGGCATCATGGCCCCCTACATGACGCGCGTCGGTACGCTCGGCCAACGCATGATGAAGCAAACCGCGACCGTGCAGGTGAACATCGACTATGAGAGCGAGCGCGATGCGATGGCCAAGCTGCGCACCGGCATGGGGATCGCCTCGCTGCTCACCGCGATGTTCGCCAACTCGCCGCTCTCCGACGGCCGGCTCAACGGGTACCTGAGCTTCCGTGGTCATATCTGGACCGACACCGACAACGCGCGCAGCGGCTTGTTGCCGTTCGTCTTCCGCGAGTCGTGCAGCTTCAGCGACTACACCGAGTACGCCCTCGACGTCCCCATGTACTTCATCGTGCGCGACGGCCGCTGGACCGACATGACGGCGTCCACCTTCCGGCGTTTCTGGGAGGAGGGCTGTCAGGGTGAACGCGCCACGCTGGCGGACTGGAATGCGCATCTGACGACTCTGTTCCCAGAGTTTCGCTTGAAGGGCTACATCGAGGCGCGCTCCATCGACAGCCAGGCGCCGGAGCTCATGCTCGCCGTGCCGGCGTTGATCACGGGCATTTTCTACGAAGCCGATTGTCTGGCCGCGGCCTGGGACCTGGTGAAACGCTGGAGCTGGGAGGAACGCGTCGCGCTGTATCATGCCGTCCATCGCCAGGCGCTGCGGGCGCGCATCCGTGGCATCGAGGTCAAGGAGTTGGCGCGTGAGCTCGTCGACATTGCGGAGACCGGGCTGCAGCGACGCGGCCAGCACGATGCGCGCGGGCAGAACGAAGCCGATTACCTCGGCCGCCTGCGTGAGCTGGTGCATCAGGGCCGCTGTCCGGCGGATGTGCTGATCGAGAAATGGGACGGCGCTTGGGATCGACAGGTGTCACGCCTCGTCGACGCCACCGCGTATCGCATTCCTGCGTAGAGGTCTCGTCCTCCGCGACCACGCCAGACCCGGAAATGAAAAACCGGAAATGGAGAACCGGGAACACCGGCAAATGAAGGATCACCCCATTAGCCCGTTCTGCATTCTCGATTCTCCGTTCCCGGTTTTCCATTCTCTTGCCTCCCGCGCGCCCGCATGGCTTCCCCCATCATCACCCTGCTGACCGACTTCGGCACCTCCGACGCCTTCGTTGGCATCATGAAGGGCGTGATCCTGGGCATCCATGCGGAGGTCCGCATCGTCGACGTGACGCACGCCGTGCCGCCGCAACAGGTCCTGCCGGCGGCGTTGCTGCTGCGCAGCGCGGTGCCGTACTTTCCGCCGGCGACGATTCATGTGGTGGTCGTCGATCCTGGCGTGGGCTCCACGCGTCGCGCCCTGGTGATCGAGACCGCGCACGGCATCCTCGTGGGTCCCGACAACGGCGTCTTATCGCTGGCCGCGGTACGGATGGCGCCACGCGTCGCGCGCCACATCACGAATACGGCACTCTTCCGCCATCCGCTTTCGCAGACCTTTCACGGGCGCGACGTCTTCGCGCCGGTGGCGGCGCATCTGTCGCACGGCGTCGTCCCCGAGGTATGTGGCCCGGTGGTCGACGCCATGATCGAGCTGACGGTGCCGGCCGTGCAGCGCCTGCCGCGCAGGCTCAGCGGCGAGGTGATTTACACCGACCACTTCGGGAACTTGATCACGAACATCGATGCCGATGCGCTTGCGAGCTTCACAGTACCGAGGCTTTCGGTTAGCATCGCGAATATACAGGTTGCCGGCCCGGTTCAGACGTATGCAGCGGTAGCGCCCGGGATGCCGCTGGCGATTGTAGGTAGCTGGGGAATGCTGGAGATTGCCGTTCGCAACGGCAGCGCGGCCGACAGCTTTGCTGCGGGACCGGGGACTCCCGTGACCGTGGTTGTGGAGTCACGTGACGCATGAGAACCGTTGGTCCCGAACCCGTAGTCCCCGAACCCGTCATCGATGTCTATGGGGCGCGCCCGTGGGAGCGCCCGGCGGTGGTACGCCGGCAGCGCCGCGTGCCGCTCATCCACATCGTGCTGTTCGTCTGCACGTTCATCACCACCGCGATGGCCGGCGCCTTTCAATTGGGTGTGGATCCGTTATCCGATCCGGCCAGCATTCGTGCCGGCTTCCCATTCGCGGTCACGTTGCTGTCGATTCTGTTGATTCACGAAATGGGGCATTACACCCTCGCCATGTGGCACCAGGTACGCGCCACGTTGCCGTACTTCATCCCGGCGCCCCCGATCCTCATCGGCACCTTTGGCGCGTTCATCCGCATGAAGTCACCGCCGCCGAATCGGCGCGCGCTGTTCGATGTCGGTGCCGCGGGGCCGTGGGCGGGCTTGATCGCGGCGATTCCCGCCGTGGTGATCGGCTTGCACTTATCCGAGGTGCGCCCGCTCGGCCTTGACGAGGGCGGCGTCGTGCTCGGCGATTCCATGCTCTTCTCGCTGCTCACCAGGCTGGTGTTGGGGACGACGCCGGACAACGCGACGATCATGCTGCATCCGATCGCTCTGGCGGGCTGGTTCGGTTTGTTCGTCACGTTTCTCAACCTCCTGCCGGTCGGGCAACTGGACGGCGGCCATGTTTCGTATGCGCTCTTCGGACGGTCGCACCGCTGGATCTCGCGTCTGTTCCTTGGCGTGATCGCGGTGCTCGGCTTTCACGGGTGGCAGGGCTGGTTCGTCTGGGTCGTCTTGTTGCTCGTCATCGGTGTCGATCATCCGCCGACCCTGGATGCGTACACCCCGCTCGATCCGCGCCGCCGGTTGGCGGCGTGGTTGACGATCGGGGCGTTTGCGCTGACGTTCATGTCCAATCCCATCGGGGTGGCGCCGCCCTCTCCAACCTTCGAGGGCAATCAGATTCCGATCGCCTGGCGGCAGCCCACCGCGCCGCCGCCGGCCCGCGGGGGGTTGGTGGTGCCGTTCCGGCTGACGCCACGGGTGGTTGCTCCACGCGCGCGAGGAGTGGCGTTATGAGTGAACGGCTGAGCTGGGACCAATACTTTCTGACGATCACGCGCCAGGTCGCCGAGCGTTCGACGTGCACGCGCGCCAAGGTCGGCGCGGTCATCGTGCGCGACAAGAACATTCTCGCCACCGGCTACAATGGCTCGCCGGCCGGCTTGCCGCATTGCACCGATGTCGGCTGCCTGGTCTACAAGTCGCAAACACCCAGCGGCGAGGTCGAGGAGAACTGCTTCCGCACGATTCACGCCGAGATCAACGCCATCGCCCAGGCGGCCAAGAATGGCGCGCCCATCCGCGACGCGCACATCTACATCACCCACACGCCGTGCATCCACTGCTTCAAGGTCCTGATCAACACCGGCATCGTCCGCATCTGCTACGAAAAGGAGTACAAGCTCCACACCATTACGCCGCTGCTGGAGTTTGCGCCGCAAGTGCAGCTGCAGCGCATCGAGCTGCCCGCCGCGCCTGAGGGCGTGAGGGCGTAAGGCGTGTGGGCACCAGTCCCCCAAACCCCCACGCCCTCCATTGATTTCAACACCGCCTCCTGCCAAGAGCCCAAGTCACCATGCCTGATCCGACGCCCGCCGAGGTCAACCGGCTGATCGCCGAGGAGGAACACAGCTTCCTGTTCTTCTCGACGCTGCTGCAAAGGCCGGTCGTGGATGCCAACGGCACGGTGGTCGGGCGGCTGAGCGATCTTGCCGTCTCGGTCGCCTACATGTTTCCCCCGGTGGTGGCTTTCGTCGTGCAACGCGGCCGTTGGGAGCCGTTTGCACTCACCGGACGCTGGGCCGACGTCGTGGACATCAGCGGCCCGGCGATTCGGCTGGGTGTCGGCATCCGGAATCTGACTCCGTCGAAACTCGACACCCCCGGCGAGATCCTGATCCGCGAGGCCTTGCTCGACAAACAGATCGTCGACATGGGCGGCGCCAAAGTCGTGCGGGTCAATGACTTGCACTTTCTCAAGCTGGGCAGCAGCGAGCTGCGCCTGGTGCACGTCGACGTCGGAACGCGCGGCCTGGTGCGCCGCATGGGATGGCAGGAGGCGATCGACGCATTGGTGCACCGCCTCGCTCCACAGGCCAATTATCTCAGCGCCGAGCGGCTGATTCGCTGGCAATACGTGCAGCCGCTCTCTCTCGATCCGAAGGCCCACAGCATCCGACTCAGCGTGCTGCAGAAGCAGCTCTCCGAGCTGCACCCGGCGGACATTGCCGAGATTCTCACCGATCTCGACACCCATGAACGCGCCACCGTGTTCCGCTCGCTCGATCCGGAAACCGCCGCCGACGCGCTCGCCGAGGTGGAGGATCCGCGCATTCAAACACAGCTGCTCGAGACCGTGTCGGAGGAGCATGCCGCCGACATTCTCGAGGAGATGCCGCCCGACGAAGCCGCCGACTTGTTGAGCGAGCTGCCGCAGGAGACTTCGACGGCGTTGCTGCGCAAGATGGAGGTCGAAGATGCGGACGACGTGCGCGAGCTGCTCACCTATGCACCGGACACCGCCGGCGGCATGATGACCACCGAGTTCGTCGCCTTGCCCGCCGACCTGACGGTGGAGCAAACCTTCGCACAGCTGCGCGCCAAGGCCCCCGAGGTGGAGAACATCTATTATCTGTTCGTGGTCGACACCAGCGGCCAGCTCGTCGGCGTCTTGAACCTGCGCCAGCTCATCTTGGCGCAACCGACCGCTTACCTGCGCGACATCATGATCGAGAATCCGGCGCACGTGCATTTTACCGACAGTCGCGACTCGGTGGCGGAGATTGTGGAGAAGTACGACCTCCTGGCGCTGCCCGTGGTCGACGACGCCGACGCCATTGTCGGCATGATCACCGTGGATGATGTCGTCAGCCACATTGCGAACCAGGCATGGAAGCGCAAGCTGGGATATTGAGTCGGTTCCTGCCGGCGCGGCTGCGGGCGCGGCTGCGGGCGCGGCTGCGTACCGGCATGCCGGCGCGCCTCATGTTGGTGCTGGCCGTCATCGGGCCGGGTATCATCACTGCCAACGTCGACAACGACTCCGGCGGCATTGCGACCTATTCGCTGGCCGGTGCGCAGTTCGGCTACAGTCTCCTGTGGACGCTCATCCCGATCACCGTCGCGCTCATCGTGGTGCAGGAAATCTGCGCCCGCATGGGGGTGATTACCGGCAAAGGATTGGCCGACCTCATCCGCGAGCAGTACGGGGTCAAGGTGACGTTCTACATCATGGTGGCGCTGCTGGTCGCCAACCTGGCGAACACCGTCGCCGAGTTCGCCGGCGTAGCGGCGGCGTTGGAGATCTTCGGTGTCAGCAAGTACGTCTCGATCCCGGCGTCGGCGCTGTTCGTCTGGTGGCTGATCGTCTACGGCACGTATCGGCGCGTCGAAAAGGTCTTCTTGGTCGCGTGCGTGTTCTACATTGCCTATCCGATTTCCGGTCTGCTGGCGCAGCCGCCGTGGGGGCAAGTGCTGCAGCGGATGGTGCGGCCCGAGTTCATCTGGCGCGGCGACTACGTCATGATGCTCATCGGCTTGGTCGGCACGACCATCGCACCGTGGATGCAGTTCTATCTGCAGTCGGCGGTGGTGGAGAAGGGCGTGCGCCCGGCCGACTATCGCTACACCCGCTACGACGTCATTGTCGGCTGCCTGGTGACGGACGTTGTGGCCATGTTCATCGTCGTGGCGTGCGCGGCCACCTTGCATGAACGCGGCATCGCCATCCAGGACGCCAAGGACGCGGCCCTGGCGCTGGCGCCGCTGGCGGGAAAGTACTGCGCCGGGCTGTTTGCTTTCGGGCTCTTCAACGCGTCGCTGTTCGCGGCGTCGGTGCTGCCGCTGTCGACGGCGTACTACGTGTGTGAGGGCTTCGGGTGGGAGACCGGCATTGACAAGAAGTTTCGCGAGGCCCCGCAGTTCTTCGGACTGTACAGCGCGCTCATCGTCCTCGGCGGTGCGTTCATCTTGATCCCGCGCTTCCCGCTGCTGGCGGTGATGTACTTGTCGCAAGTGCTCAACGGCGTCTTGCTGCCGTTCATCCTCATCTTCATGCTGCTGCTGGTGAACCGCACCGACCTGATGGGTGCGCACGTCAACTCCCGCCTATTCAACGTCATCGCCTGGGGCACGTCGGGAATCATGATTGCCCTGACGCTGGTGATGGTGGGCAGTCTGGTGGTTGGGGGATAGTGACGAGTGACAAAGGACAGTGACGAGTGACCAGTGACGAGTGACGAGCGAGAATAGAAAAGTGAAGGGCATCCGCTGTTTCTCCTACTCGGCACTCGTCACTCGTAACTGGTCACTGTAATTTTCGTATGCAAGCCATGCTCCTCACCCATCCGGCGCCGATCGACAGTGCGCCGTTGCAGCTGCGCGAGCTGCCGCTGCCGGAGCCGGCGGCGGGCGAGATTCGGGTGAAAGTTGCGGCATGCGGGATCTGCCGCACCGATCTGCACGTCGTGGAAGGGGAGCTGCCGCCGCAGCTTGACGCGGTCGTGCCGGGGCATCAGGTGGTCGGCATCGTCGACCGCTGCGGACCGGGGGCGACGCGCTGTGCGGAAGGTGCGCGCGTCGGCATTGCCTGGCTGCGTTCGACCTGCGGCACGTGCCGCTACTGCCGTGCCGGCCACGAGAACCTCTGCCCGCAAGCGCGCTTCACCGGGTATCACGCCAATGGCGGCTATGCCGAGTATGCGGTGATCCGCGACGACTTTGCCTACGCCCTGCCGGCGATGCTCAGCGATACGGAGATGACGCCGCTCTTGTGCGCGGGAATCATCGGCTACCGTGCCCTGCGCCGTGCCGACATGCGGCCGGGGTGCCGTCTGGGTCTCTACGGCTTCGGCTCGTCGGCGCACATTGCCATTCAGGTGGCGCGTCACCTGGGTTGCACGGTGTACGTCATGACGCGCGACGAGCAGCATCAGCAAATGGCGCGCGACCTGGGCGCCGCCTGGGCCGGCGGTGCCAGCGCGGCGCCGCCGGAGAAGCTCGATAGCGCGGTGTTGTTCGCACCCGTGGGGGATCTTGTGCCGTCAGCACTGGAGGCCTTGGACGACGGCGGGACCCTGGCGCTGGCGGGCATCTATCTCACCGACATCCCGGTGTTGAGCTACGAGCGCCACCTGTTTCACGAGAAGAACCTGCGCAGCGTCACCGCCAACACGCGTCAAGACGGTGAGGAGCTGTTGCGCCTCGCTGCCGAGATCCCCATCCGCCCGCAGACCACGGTGTTTCCACTGCGCGACGCCAACCGTGCCCTGCAGCAACTCAAGCATGACGGGATACAAGGATCTGGGGTGCTGGTGGTCAACGGCTGATAGCCGCCCTCTCCCGCGCGTCGTCTCAATGTGGGAGAGGGCCGGGTGAGGGTGCTGGATTCGCTCACTGAGCCCGAAAACCTCAATTGAAGGTCAACCGGCGATCAAGGCGGCGATCGCCG
>CAZTDK010000216.1:0-9074 GCA_964611965.1 uncultured Binatia bacterium (SeqCode)
GCGGCGCGACATCAGCATCAGCGGGTTCAGTGCCCGGCGGGCGCGGGCCCGCTGCGCAAGCGTGCGGCGACATGGTGCTTCCACCGCCCGAGTTGACAGCGGAGGCGACGGGAGATGGTGGAATCGTTGCCGTAGAGGAAGAAGGATCGCAAGTAGAAGCGGCCGATCCGCGAGTCTCGCAGTGCACGGGGGTGCAGCTCGACATGATCGGCAACGCGCACATGATACCGCGATTCCGCTCGCGTGAAATGCACCCCGGATCCGTCGGTGCCGATATTCTGCACCAGCGACTTACGGGGGAACAGGCACAGACCGTTGCGCAAGAAGATCGATGCCGCCCAGAACACCGCCCAGGTATTGATGCGGCCCTCGAGATTGGCGATCAGCTGATCCGTCAGTGGAAAGGCCCCGTGGAAATTGAATCGGTCGGTTCCGTGTCGCGAGCTGCGGATGTCATCGAGCAATTGGGCACCATCCCAGCGCGACTCCCTCCACGCACGCCGCCACGTCGCCCATCCCCAGCACATCATCAGCGGGTCAAAGAATGATTCGGGCAAGAACGATTGATGGCTGGTCGACGGGAGGTAGCCGGAGACGTGCATGACTCTGGCCTGCTCGGCATAGAGGTCGAGCGCGCGGTTCATGTACGCGAGGAAACCCGGCGAGGTCTCGATGTCATCCTCGAGGACGATGACGCGGTCGTGGTCGTTCAGCATCCGACTCACCCCACCGCGGATCGACATCGCTAGGCCGAGATTGTCCTCACGTTCATGGACCTGAACGCCGGCACACCATTTTTGTTCTTTGACGATTCGGCGGACTGCCGCGATCGCGGCTCGATCCGCCGCCGGGACGTGTTCTTCGGGACCGTCGCAGAAGACGTGCAAAGTCGAAAACCGTGCCTCCGGATTGCGGGCGAGCGCTTCCAACGTGCAACGCGTGTGCGCGGGACGCTTGTACACAAAGAGGGCAATGGGGGCGAACGAGGTCACGGCAACTACAGATTTCGATAGATCGCCAACGCCGCACGCATTCCCGTTTCTAACGGGATGCGCGCCGTGAATCCAAAGGCCGCTTGCTTGCGCGTATCGCCGCCGCGGGCAAAAACCCCCATGGGCTTGTCGGAGAGACCAACAACCTCCGGCCGGTAGCCGACGAGACCGGCGGCCATGCGGGCGAACTCCTTGAAGCTGGTGTAGATGCCGGTCGAGAGGTTGAGCGCGTCGGCGTCATCGATCTTGTCCATTGTCGCGAGCACGCCGTCGACGCAATCCTCGATATGAATGAAGTCGCGCATCTGGTCTCCCGTGCCCCATACGGTGAGAATCGGCTGCCCGGCGTGGACCACGGCGCGGCGGATGATGCTCGGAAACGGATAGGTGTGGTCCTGATCCTCGCCGTAGCCGGAAAACGGCCGGTAGCACACCGATTTCAGCCCATGTTTTTCGAACGCGAGGCGCGCGAGATATTCGCAGGTGAGCTTGGCCCAGCCGTACGTCATGTCGGGCATACCGAGATCGCCATCGAAGCGGATCATGTCTTCGGTGAGTAATCGGTAGTCACCCTCTTTTTGGTAGCCGATGGGATAGGCCGCACTGGAGCTGAAGCAAACGGTCTTCGCCGGACGCGCCGTCTCCGCCCACTGCCAGTACGCGGCATCGATGGCCAGATCATCCGCCACCGCCAGCGGGCGGTTCTCGATCATGACGCGCCCGCCAACCATTGCGGCCAGGTGGACGGCATAGTCGAAGTCGTCGTCGGTATGGCGGCGAAACCAGGATCGGCAGTCTTCGCGGAAAAAATGAAAGTTCGCGTAGTCGCGCGGCGCGAAGAGCGGCCAGTCGGCTTCCGGATCCCGGGCGCCGGTATCCGGCGCCAGCAGATCCACGCAATGCACCACATCTCCGCGGTCCAGGAAGCGCTTACAGAACCGCCGGCCAACAAAGCCGGCTCCTCCGGTGATCAGTATCTTCTTCATATGCAGGCAGCGCTCCGGGCCTCCGCCGGCACGCTGCCGGCGATCTCGTTGAAAAATGTCACGTACTTTTCCGCACAGCGGCCCGCGCGCCATTCGCGCAGTGCGCGCGCTTGGTTAGCGGCGCCGATCCCACCGTCGCCGGCAAGGCGGAATCCCTCTACCATCGCCGCGGCCGCGGTGGCGGGACGGTCCGGATCGAAGACCGGATTGCCGGTGTCGCGCAGAAGCTCGCCGACGTCCCACGAATCCGGTCCCACGACGACACGACCGAACGTCATTCCCAAGGTAACGTTTCCCGAGTTGAGCACGCGCAAGCGCGGAATGAACAAGACGTCCGCGGCGTTGAGGTAGATCTGCGTGTCGGCCTCTTCGACGAAACCGTAGTTGAAGTGGTAGCGCGGATGCAGCCGGTAGTAGAACCGCGTGAGGTCGCGAATCCAATACTTGAGACGGATCCAGTCCACCTGCGCGAGCTGCTCGCGCCAGCAGGACACCAACAGGATCTTCCCGGGAACGTCCATGCGGTGAAAGGTCTCCCAAATCAGCTGCCGCTCGGATGCGCTGCGGATGGCGCCGAAGACCAACATCACTGCGGCGCGCGCGGGAATTCCCAACCGAGCCCGCGCCTCTGAACGTGTCAGCTGGTTGGGCAGCGAGGCATAGTTCTGGTGCGGGATGATCGCATGACGCGGTTCCCGGCCGCGGTAGAAGGCGGTGTCCCGGTAGCGGTGGCGGAACTCATCGAGACTGGCGCGCGCGAAATGAACGACGCCGTCGGCGTAGCGATAGAAGGTCTCGTACAGGCGATCCCACGCCGGGTCTTCGCGAGCGTCGTGCGGCAGCACCACGTGACGGGTGACCACGAGCTTGGCGCGGTCCGCCCAGAACCGCAGCCGCTGTTCGGTTGCGGCGATCAGCGCAGCGCTCAGGCCGTGCAGATAGGCCTGCTCGATCTCGTAGGTGAGATACTCGGGGAAATGCAGGTGTACGACATCACGGTCACCCGACATGCTCCAGAAATCATCGCTGCTGTGATGCAGCCGGCAGCGATTGGCCAGTTCCGCGTTCAGGTCCACGAGGAACCGATTCAGCGGCATGGGAATCTGGGCGACGAGAACACGTAACATGAGGGGCTCGGGAAACATCGCAAACGACGAGGTGACGTTGGAAGCGCTAGCAAGCTGCGGAAGAGGGCAAAGAACCCCCTTCGGGAGCCTCAGCATGAGCGGACACGCTCAATGATGGGAGGGGATCCGCTCATGCTGAGGCTCTCGAAGCATGGGGCGGGTTCTTCAGTACGCTGTTGGATTAGAGCTTTCTGGCGTCATCGATGAGCCCCTGCAACACGGCGATGTGCCGTGCGAGGCTATAGTTGGTGCGCATGTGCTGGCGCGCATTCTCGCCCATGCGCTGACAGAGCGGTTTGTCGCGCACGAGGGTGCGCATGTGGTGGCTCATTCCCATCACGTCGCGCTCTTCAACCAAGAATCCGGTCACCCCGTGCACGACCGCATCGGTAATGCCGGCATGACGTGTCGAGACCACCGGCAGCCCGGCGGCTCCAGCTTCGAGGATGGCTACCGGCGTGCCCTCCGCATCGCCGTACGACGGCGTTACCGAATGCTGCACGAAGCAACACGCCTGCGCAAACAGCGGCCGTATCTCTTCATGGCGGATCGCCCCCAAGAACGAGACCTGGTCTCCGATTCCCCAGACGTATGCCAGGGTCTTGCAGCACTCCAGCAACGCCTCGTCGCCAACCATCACCAACCGCGCGTCGGGGCAGTCTTCCAGCAACTGCTTGAACGCCATCAGAGTAATGTATGGCGCTTTGATATCGGTGAATCGGCCGATGGCCAGGATGGTGCCGCGATAGTCGGACTGACTCTCATAGAACCAATCCCTCGGGCCATAGGGGTTGTAGACAATCTTCGCGGGATCAGCCCCCAGGCGCACCAGCGCGTCGCTCATGACGTGCGAGACGCTGACGATGCGGAACGCATACTCGAACATTTGCCGATACCGTTCCCGGTACGGCGCCACCACCGCCTCGCGGTGCGCGTCGTGTCCGTGGAAATGGACGATCAACGGGATGCTCAAGGCGCGAGCGTGTGGCAGGATATCCGCGCCGGACGGCCCGAACTCGGCAAGGATCACGTCGACACCATGCTGTTCGAAAAAGGCAGCAAAGGCGTCCTGGATGGCGGGCTCGGACGATTCGTGCGCTGCCACCCAGCGGTGATACAGGCACTGCGGCAGCAGCTTGCCGAGCTTCTTGCGCAGCGGATGCCGGCTGTAGAAGTGGCGGATCGTCCTGCCGTTGCAGGCATAGTCGGGATAGCACTTGTCGAGGCAGACCTTGTCGCCGCGCAAGTAGTCGGTGTGCGTCCGCACGAAGTCCTTCAGGACCAGGTTGCCATCGACGCCAACGATGCAGGTGGTACCCATCGGCGCTACTTCACCGTTGGCGCATGCGCCAGCGCTTGGCCGAGCAGCCGGCGTTTGATGCGCCCGGCGATCATTCGTCCCCGCCCATAGAGATGCGCGGGACTCATCGGCGAGGGCTGTCGAACGTCCGCGGAGGCGAGCCCGGGATCGACCGCCGGTAGGGACATCCAGCGTGCGCGATCAATGACGCGCCGCGCACCGGACGGCGCGTGCAACTGGGTCAGTAACTGGGCCCACAGTGCAGTACTACCTTCACTCGAATACTCCGCCTCGATCCGCGCGCGCGCCGCGCGTGCGAGTTGCTCGCGCAGCGCCGAGTCGTCACGCAGGCGCCGGATGGCGGCAACCACGCTGTCCGCTCGATTGTCCACCAGGAGCCCGGTGACGCCGTCTTCGACCAATTCAGGGATACCGCTACGCATCCGCAGACAGACCGGGACACACCCGCACGCCATGGCCTCCATGAGCGCAATCGGCAGGCCCTCATAGTCTGAGAGCAGGATGATGACATCGCAGCCCAGCAACTCCTTCTGAACGTCGTCGCTCTCGATTCTGCCTACCAGATGCACGGGAAGGTGCGCGCCGTCGGTCGCCAGAATTCGTTCGACCGCGCGCGCGTCCGGTCCGTCGCCGTACAGCACGGCCTCGGTGCCCGGAACCTCGCGCACGACACGGCATAATACGCGCGTGACTTCGGAGATGCGTTTCTGTTCCTCCGCCAGGCGTCCGACATACGCCACCCGCAATTGCGGAGAGCGTCGCTGCTCCTGCGGCGGTAGCGGCACGCCGTAGGGAATTCGGCGTGTCATCGTGTGCTGCGGTCGCCGGGCTCGGACCTGCTGTTCCAATTCCCGTGAGACGCACACCAGCGCGGACAGACGAAACTCCCGGCGGCCGAACACGAATTGCTGCTGCAGGCCGCGATAGAAGGCGTCGTCCGAATGGAGGATGCCCACCGTCGGAATGCCAGCCGACCGCACCCATCGAGCCGCAAGATAGCCCGCGACCACCAGATTGGGCACAAAGACGTCGGGAGGATTTTCACGCAGGCGTGCCAGGATCCAGCGCAGGCGATCCTCGGTATGTTCATGGCACGCAACCGTGGGACAATCGAATCCCTGCGCCTGCAAGGCCGCAAGAGTCGGGCCGGTGTCGCCCCAGTGGGTCATGACGAGACAGCGCGATTCGACGCCGTGCGTGCGCAGCGCGGGAAGCAGCCGTTGAATCCATGCCACGGGCCCGCCGACGTTGTCCGGCTTATCGTAGGCACAAAAGGTCACGTTGATCATCAGCGGGCGGCTTCGCTTCGAAGATGGGAGGAAGGGCTTGGGGGCTTGGGGGCTTGGGGGCTTGGGGCTTGGGGGCTTGGGGGCTTGGGGCTTGGGGTTTATGCAGTCCGTATCGCGTGGCGCGCTGAACGTTGAGAAAAGAGGGCGGGTATCTTTCCCGAGTACAAGGCATCCAGCGCAGGCGCGACGACGCGCCAATCGTATTCCTCCAGCACCCGTTGCCGCGCGCCCGCGCGGCTGGTGCGATCGGCGAGCGCCAGCAGGGTCTTGTCGGCAAGGTCGTCGAGATTGTCTTGCCGGTAGATGAAGCCGAATTCGCCGCCGCCAATGGCCTCCATGCAACCGGCTTCGTCGGGCACGACAATCGGCCTGCGCTGCGCCATGGCTTCGAGGACCAAGGTCGGCAATCCTTCCCGCCGGCTCGTCACCACCAGGGCCGAGCAGGCCGCCAGCGCGTCCTGCACCTCGGCATGCGCAGCCGGCCCGAGCACCAAAAGGTTGGGCGGCACTTCGACTTCCCATTCGTCCCGCAGAATCGCTGGGCTCAGACCGTGTCCAAGCATGACGAAGCGTGTTCGCGGCAAGCGCGCGGCCAACTGAACGAAGGCGGCGGGGTTCTTCACCGGGTCGTTGCGACCGACGAAGAGCACGAACTCGCCATCGCCGACCTGGCGACGAAAGCGCCGTGCATTCGCTTGATCGCAGCCCGGTACGTCGACGCCGTTGGGGAGGTAGATGGTTTCGATCTGATGCGTGCGGCGCAAGGCTTCCTGCTGCCAGCGCGCCACGGATAGGCGAATGTCGGCATGGCGCGCGTCATGGAGCAGCGCGTGATTGATCTCCTCCTGCCACGGGAGCAGTCCGTTCTTCGCATGCTCGGGGAAATAGTTGAGATGATAGGTGTGCACCCAACGGACGGCGTGCTGATGCGCGCGACACCACACAATGAACCACGGGAAGACGTGGGAATGCACGGCGCGCATACCTGCGGGGAAGAACTCCATGAACGGCTGCTTGAGCGTCTTGGTCACCTCGAAGCCCACGCCATTGCGCATGAGCCGGTCGCTGGGAGCCAACTCGATGCGCAGCGCCGAGTAGCGCTGAATGGCCAGGAGGTGGTGGCGGACGCCACCCGACTCGGCAAAATTGCCTCCAATCAGCACGTCGGGAGGACGCGAACGCAGGTGCTCCATCCAGGCCGACAGCTCCCGCCGCTGCCGCGTTGCGGTCGCCGCGCCGTGCCATTGACTCCATGCGTCACGAGCCCTGTCCGTGACGGTGCCGACCAACGTCCCGCGCCTGAAGCTCCTTATCAGCCGGCCGGCGAACGAACGGTGCGGCTCGCCGGCGGTTGCACGCTGCGCAAGCGCCCGGTTCATTGCGTGTCGCACCCTGCCGCACCGCGGGCCGGCAGCATCGCCTCCGTGCGCCATCCCAAAGGGATGTGCACCGCGCCAGGTGCGCGTCCCATCCAGCCGATCTGCCGCTCCCGCAGGTCTTCCACGCAAAACGACGTCAGCCCCTCGTCCAGCCACGTCGCGCGGCTGTCGTCTTCGACGAACATCAGTTTCAATCGGTAGGGCCCACTGTTGAGGAGGTTTCCGGGGATCGTGCAGTGGCTCCGATAGAGGCCGGGCACCGCCGGACACGGTCCGGGCGAGGTGTTCAGCACGACCACCTCCTCGTGATTGACCAGGTGAAACTCAAGGTGAAAGGCCGTCTGCGGGGCTATCCGTCGATACTCCACTTCCAGCGCCAGCGGCGTTTGCATGGAGATCAATTCGGTCTCGCCGTCCGCGGCGGGGACGATACGGATCGCCGTAACCCGGACCGCACTGTTGCCGGGTGCCGTGGACAGGTCGGTCCACGATTTCATCGAGCCGGCGTCTGCCGCGCGCATGTTGCCGGCCAGGTATTGGCGCACCACTTCTCCGACCGGACCGATGGCGCGTGTTTGTCCGTCCCCCAGGAGCACGGCGCGGCTGCACAGGCTCTGCACCGCGACCATGTTGTGGCTGACGAACAGCACCGTGCGCCCTTCCCTCGCCGTCTGCCCCATTTTGCCCAGACACTTCCGCTGGAACGCGGCGTCACCCACCGCGAGCACTTCGTCCAGAATCAGAATCTCCGGATCGAGATGCGCCGCGACGGCGAATGCCAGCCGCACGTACATCCCACTCGAGTAGCGTTTGACTGGTGTGTCGATGAAATCCTCGACGCCGGAAAAGTCGACAATTTCGTCGAGCTTCTTGCGGATCTCATGTCTGGACATTCCGAGCATCGCGCCGTTGAGATAAATGTTCTCTTTACCGGTGAGGTCGGGGTTGAAGCCGGTACCAACCTCGAGCAGGCTCGCAATACGGCCCTTGGCTTTGACCGTCCCGGTCGCCGGCGCGGTCACGCGCGACAGAATCTTCAGCAGCGTGCTCTTGCCGGCGCCGTTGCATCCGATGATGCCCAGCACCTCGCCCTGCTGGACCTCGAAGCTGACATCCTTCAAGGCCCAAAAGCGGTTGCCGTCGTGACGTTCACCGTGTGAATCGCCAACCCGCAACGCGGGATCGGGCTTGCCGCGCAGGTACGCCCAGGCCCGGGTGAGATCCTCGTGCAAGGTGGTGGAGCCGATGGTCCCCAGACGATAGACCTTGCTCACGTGTTCGACGGCGATGACACTGCGCACGGTACCCTACCCTTCTCACACGGTATCCATGAAGGTGCGCGCGGCGCGCAGATAGATCGTGATGCCAAGAGTGAGCAGGACGAGCAGCACGAACCCGCTGATGCCGAGGGACAGCGGCTCGAGGGTGCCCCTTCCCAAGCACGCGTAACGCAGGGCTTCCACGATGGCAGTCAGCGGATTGCAGTTCATGACCCAACGGTACTGCGCGTCGACGAAGGACACCGGGTAGATGACCGGGGTGGCAAACATCAACAGCTGCGTGGAAAAGCTCACGAGTTGTCCGAGGTCGCGGTACCGCGTCGTCAGCGCCGAACAGATCAACCCCAACGCCAGCCCGTACCCCGCCAGCATCGCCACCAACACCGGTGCGCCAAGCAACCATGGCGTGGGTTGAATGGGCACGCCGCGCAGTTGGTAGGCCAGGATCATCACCGCGAAGATGGCGCACTGAATGCCAAAGGAAATCACCGACGACAGGACCGCCGACAGCGGCACCACCAGGCGGTGGAAGTAGACTTTGCCGAATAAGCCCGCGTTGCCCGCCAGTGAATTGTTCGTCTTGTACAGGCATGCCGTGAAATAGTTCCATGCGACCGTCCCCGCCATGTAGAACAGAATCGGTGGAAGACCATCGGTGGGGATGCGCACGACGCGGCCGAAAATCAGCGTGTAGACGAGG
>CAZTDK010000217.1:0-9068 GCA_964611965.1 uncultured Binatia bacterium (SeqCode)
CGACCGCTTCGCCGGCGTTGATTCCCTCCGACAGCTGCGGGATGCGCACGAGTCCATCGGCCTTGACCATCGTGCCGATCACACCGGCGCCACGGCCGAGCGGCGTGGCCACCATGCGCTCGCCCACCTGCCCGACGGTGACCCGCACGAATTCTTCGAGACCGAGCTTCGATGGTATCTTGCGCGGGACCACGGCGCGTACGGTTTCGGGCGGCTCGGGCGCGTGCCCGAGGAACTTGGCGAGCAACGGCCGCAGCACCTGCTGGCAGACGATCACCGCAGAGACCGGATATCCCGGAAGACCGAGCACGGGCGTGTCGTCGATGATCGCGCAGATGGCCGGCTTCCCGGGCATGATATCAATGCCGTGAACCAAGATCCGGCCGAGCGATCCGAGAGCGGCGACGGTGAAGTCGTGCTCACCGGCGGAAGATCCGGCGATTACGACGACGATGTCATGTTCCCTGACGGCGACGCGCACGGCCTCGGTAATGCGGGCCAGGTGGTCGGGCACACGCGGCAGGCGATGCGCCGCACCGCCCCATTCCGCAACGAACGCGGCGACGACTCGGGAGTTGAACTCGATGATCGCTCCAGGTACCGCCGCGTCACCGGGTTCGATCAGCTCGCTCCCCGTGGGAATGATCCCGACTCGCGGACGTGGGACGACGGGAATCGTGACGTGCCCGGCCGCCAGCAACGCGCCAATATCGAACGGACGGATGCGATGGGCGCGCGGTAACAGCGGCTCCGTGGCGACGATGTCCTCGCCCACCAGGCGGACGTGCTGCCACGGTGCCGCGGCTTGATGAATGATGATCCGCTCCGCCGGCAACGGTCCGGCTCCGGCGGGGTAGACGTTCTCGATCATGATCACGGCGTTCGCCCAGGCGGGCAGCGCCTGGCCGGTATCGACGTACGCAAAGCTGCGCGGGGGGCCGGCGGCATCCGGCGCCAACCCCAGCTCGGTCGGCTGCGCGTCGCTGGTGCCGAAGGTGTCCTCGGCGCGCACCGCAATCCCGTCCATCGCCGCGCCGTGGTAGTGGGGTGCCGAGATGCGGGCGAGGATGGGTTCGGCCGTGAATCGATGCAAGCTGTCTTCTACCGGCACCAGCTCCGGCGCGCGTTGTCGCAGCGCCAGCCCATCGACAAACAACGCCAACGTTTCCCCCAAGGACTTCTTGTTGAGATAGCGCGTGCGCGGCATTTCCCCTCTCCCCGCTGCGGCGGTGCTCAGAGGCAACCGTTCAACGCGGCATTCACCGCCGCCAGAATCTCGTCGACAGTGACGGTCCCGTCGTGATCGCGGTCACCGGCCGGACAGCCCGCCGCGTCAACGTTACCCAGTGTGATGTTCACCAAGGTGAGCAGTTCGTCGACGCTGACGGCGCCGGAGCCGTCACAGTCACCGGCGCATGGCGGTGGTAGGGTTGCGGTTGGCGTTGGAGGCTCGGTTGCCGACGGCGGCGGGCTCGCCGTCGGGCTGTCCGTGGGCGTCGGGCTCGCGCTCGATGTCGGAACCGGCGTCGGGGTGTCGGTCGGTGTGTCGGTGCGTATGGGCGTGCTTGACGGTGTCGCCGTGGCCATCGGCGTTGTGGTGGACACCGCCGTGGGCGTGCTCGTCGCGCTGGGAGTCGGCGGCACCGTGGTTGTCTGGGTCGGCGTTGCCGTGCGCGTCGAGGTGCGCGTTGGCGTCGCGGTGGGTCCGGCGACGGTGATGTACAGCAGCTTGGTGTGGCTGTCGCCGTTCAGGTCGGTGGCGGTGACCTGAAAGAAGTTGCTGCCGCCATATCCCGGCACGCCGGAGATCTCGCCGCCGGCACTGAGGGTCAAGCCCTCGAAGCCGCCACGGCCGAGGCTCCAGGAGAATCCACCGGCGCCACCGGTTGCGCTGAGCATCTGATCGTACGGCACACCGGCTGTGGCCGGCGGGAGTGGATCAGTGGTGAGGATCGTCGGTGGAATGGCGGTTGGATACAAGGCACTGACGGCGTTGCTGTCGTCAGTGCGAATACTGGCGCAACGCCCGTCAAAATGGGCGCGGTAGTACATTGTCGCATCGCTCAACAACGGATCCGGCTCGGCAAAATTCTCCGACGAGTGCCCAAGGCCAATGGCGTGACCGAGCTCGTGCGTAGCGATCTCGCCGACGTTGCATGCCGTCCACAAACCGCACCCGTCCCAGCCGCTGGCGAAAGTGACCTTGGCTCGTAGCGCACGATCGAAGGTGCGTCCGCCAATGCGTTTGGCTTCAAAGGTACTCTCGCAGTAGCCCCCGACAGCCAGGGTCCCGGTGCAGTTCTGTGGAACCCCGATCGTGTGCATCGGATCATTGAAGATGATCACGTTGGGTCCCGGACACGGCGCCGTCACGTCGCTCGTCAAGCCGCCGTCCTGGAGGTGGATGGTCGCTGTCGCTACCCTGCTCCAGGCTGCAAGCGCACCGTCGATCAGCTGCTGGGAGGGCGCGAGGCCAAGAATTGAATCACCGCTCTGATCAATCAGAAATGGCAGCGCCGTACCTTCATCGGGTTCGAAAAAGCGGCCTCCCTCGAAGGTAAACGGCTCGGTGACTTCTGTGGGTAGCGAAGGATCCGAGGCTTCCAGAGGGGCAGCGAGCGGCTTTGCTGACTTGGGAAGATCACGGCTGGCCGCCTCGATGTTGTGGAGGATATCGCCGAGAGCCATTGATGCTGGGGCGGCGGTTCCCGGCGGCAACAGCAGCCGCACGCCGGAACCGAAGCGCTGTCGCGCCTGCGGCATGCCGTTGCGGTCGATGGCAAGATCGAACTTGCCGAGAGCCAGCTGATTCGTGCGCAGGCTGCCGTCGGGCCGGACCGTGAGAAACAGCAGCACCCGTTGGCCTGCCTCAAAAGTCGGGGAACCGAACTCGACCTCCTCCCGCCCGGCAACACGGCCGCCGTCCTCCTTGAGGACGATCACCGGAGTGTCGAGCTCACCGCGCAGGACATGCTCGACGGCGACCGTAACCAAGGTGAACAGCTCGCCGTCGCGCGCCTCCACGCTGCGCACCGCGCGCACCGTGCCGATGACGGTCGCCACGGAGCCGTGTGCCAGATCCTCGATGCGCATGGGGACGAAGGTCGTCGCTCGTGCGGAGGCCGCCGCGTATGCCAGCAGGCAGAGCGCGACCGCCGCACGCACAGGGTAGGGGCGCTGCTTCACAGCAGGATAACCTCGACCTCGGTGTCCGCTTCGAGTCCTTCGGCGTTCGCCGCGATGCGTACCAGGCCGTCGGCCTTGACGAGGTTGAAGATGGCGCCGGATTTTCCGGCCAGGGGTGTGGCCACGGGTTGCCCATCCACGTCGGTGAGGGTCACGCGGACGTAATCCTCGCGCCCGGGTTGCGAGGCAACGTTCTGGCTCAGGCGCGCCCAGCGGATGCGTGACGGGACGAACACCGCCGCGGGATCCTCGCCGCCAAGTACGCGCAGCATGGGCGCGCCGAACAAGTCGAAGATGATCAGCGCCGACTGCGGATGCCCCGGCAGGCCCATGATCGGCGTGTCGAGCGCCTGAGCCAGAATCGTCGGCTTGCCTGGAGCGACCGAGATCCCGTGGAAAATGATCTCGGAGCCGGCAAACGAGCAGATGATGTCGAGCGTGATGTCCTTGGCGCCCACGGAGCTGCCGCCGGAGATCAGCACGGCGTCGTGATGCGCCAGCGCGCGGGCCAGCATACGCCGCAGGGCGTCGCGGCGATCGCGTACGACACCGAAGTCGGTGACTGTGGCTCCGGCTTCGCCGGCCATGGCGATGAGCGAGTATTCGTTGATGTTGCGCACCTGTCCCGGTCGCGGCGTGGTGGTGGGAGGCACGATCTCGTCGCCGGTGGATAGGAGGGCGACGCGCGGGCGCCGGAAGACTTTGACCCGTGTGATGCCGACTCCTGTGAGGGCGCCGAGGTCGCGGGCCCGCAGCCGCCGCCCGCGCGCGAAGATGGGGTCGCCCTCGGCGATGTCATCGCCGATGCGCAGGACGTGTTCCCAGGGGGCCGCCCCGCGATGAATCTCAACCAGGGTGTCGGCCGCGCGAAGATGTGACCGCCGCTTCCCCCCCGCTTGCGGCGCACCGTCCTGCCGCGCCTCGTCGGTGTATTCGATCATTACCACGGCGTCGGCGCCGGCGGGCAGCATGCCGCCGGTGGCGATGCGCATGGCCTCACCCTTGGCAAGCGCGCGCGTGGGGGCCTTGCCCATCTCGACGCTGCCGCTGAGCCGGAGGTACGCCGGGATGCTCGCGGAGGCGCCGAAGGTGTCGCGCGCGCGCACGGCGTAGCCGTCCATGTTGGCGCGGTGGAAGTGCGGCAGAGCCGCCGGCGCGGTCAGATCCTCTGCAAGCACGCGTCCCAACGCGGCGGCGACGGCAATCGTTTCACTGCGCACCGGTGCGAGCCCGGCGATGCACGCGCGCGCCTCGTCGGTGGAAACGACGCGGAAGAACGACTTCACCGCGAGCGTGGCGGCATGCCGCTGGCCTTTCGGTGTCGAGGTGCGCGGGGCTCTCTTTTGCCGCTCGCTGAGCGGCAGGGATGGGCGGCGGCCAGAAGGTGTTCGGGGCGACATGGAAAGCGGCATGACGACCGAATTCAGCCGCGCAACTTTACGTGCGCGAGGCACGGCAGCTCGCGGCGTACGCGCTCCTGGTGGTCACGGTCGATCTCGGCAAGGATCATCATCTCGCGATCGGCGGCGCGCGCGAGCGGCGTGCCCCACGGGTCGACGATCATCGAGTTGCCGAAGTCGACAATGCCGCTGGGGCTCTTGCCGATCTGATCGGGCGCGATGACGTACACCTGATTCTCGATGGCACGCGCCCGGAGCAGGATCTCCCAGTGTGCCGCCCCGGTGGGGAAGGTGAACGCCGATGGCACGGTGATGATTTCCGCACCTGCGAGTGTGAGCCGCCGATAGAGCTCCGGAAAGCGCAGGTCGTAGCAGATGGTCATGCCGATGACGCCCAACTCGGTCGGTACCATTGTGACATCGCTGCCGCTGGCGCGGGTGTCCGACTCGCGAATGGTCACCCGGTCGGGGAGGTCGACATCGAACAAATGCAGCTTGCGGTAACGAGCCAGGATCTCGCCGCGTGCGTCGAAGAGGATCGAGGTGTTGAAGGCGCGGTCAGTGCCGTTCTGCTCCAGCAGCGATCCCGCCACCAAATGGACGTGCAGACGCCGCGCCAGCGCGGCGAGGCGGTGTGTCGTGGGACCGGGAATCGGTTCGGCGCTGCCGACTTCCTCGGCGCGCGGCCCGCGCCAGAGGAACACCTCGGGGAGGACCACCAGTCGGGCCTGCTGGCGCGCGGCCTCAACGGCGAAGGCCTCCGCCTTGTCGAGATTGGCGGTCTTGTCCGATCCCGCACACAACTGGACGGCGGCGGCCACGAATTGGCGCGTACTCATGCGCAACGAAGCTACCGAGGGGGTCGGGGAAGGTCAATCCGATCGCCGCCCGCGGGCCTGCGGCCGGCGTCTCTTCTATGGGCCGCTCCCCCTTCGGGGGGCCTCAGTACAGGATTGGTCGCTGCAGACTGCCAGGTCTGACCGGCTGCTAGTCGACGAGAGGAGGAAGGAATCTTTACGGGCAACGCTTCACGCCGGACGATCGAAGCCGTACGATCGACTGACCTCGGCGATCTCGACGCGAAAATAGCGGTACCATTTTTCGCGGCCGGCGCGCTGTGCGACGACGTGCCGCACGTCGTCCGACCAGGCGCGCAGCGTCTCCTGAGATTCCCAGTGAACCACCAGCAGATGCTCGCCATCCTCTGCCTGAAACGACTTGAAGTCGACGAAGCCGGGCAGCGTCCGGGCCCGCGCCGCCAACTCGCCAGCCATGCTCGCGTAGTCGTCCCCAGCATCTTCCGTGAGCATCGAACGAAACAGTATGACGACCATCAGGACATCCCTCCAGATATCTTTGAAGAGCACTCACGCAAAGGCGCCACGCCGCAAAGGCCGCACAGCATCAAGAGGCCGCACCGCAAACGCTTTGACGAGAACCCGTTCCTTTTCAGGTGTTCGCAATTCAGCTTTGCGCCTTTGCGGCTTGGCGTAAGCGTCCGGTCTTTGAATCACCGCGCTTTCCAACTCGGCTTGCGCTTCTCGACGAACGCACGCGGCCCTTCTTTGTGATCCTCGGACTGCTCGACGACTTCGAGATAGCCGGCGGCGATCTCCTCGGCTTGCGGAATCGGCAGCCCGAGACCTTGCAGGATGGCCATCTTGGTGCCCCACACGGCGAGCGGGGAGTTGCTCAAGAGCAGGTCGGCGAGCTCCCGCGCCCGCTCCATGAGTCTGGCGTGCGGCACGATTTCGGTCACCAGGCCGACCTCATATGCCCGCTGCGCACTCATGCGCTCGCGGCTGCCCAACAGCGCCATGCGCAGGCAGACGGCGACCGGCACACGGCGCGCCATATTGACCATCTCGTGTGACGACACGTAGCCGATGGAAACGTGTGGGTCGACGAACGACGCGCGCTCGGAGGCGATCGGGATGTCCGCCTCGGTGACCAGGTCGAGGGAGAAGCCGGCGACCACGCCATTGACTGCGGCAATCACAGGCTTGTGGACGCGTTGACGCCGCGGCGTCGGCAGCTCGACGATGCCCTCGATCATCGCCAGCTCGCGCCAACGATCCGGCTTCACGAAGCCGCCGCTGGCCAGTGACTGGACGTCGGCGCCGCTCGAGAAGGCGTCGCCGGCGCCGGTGACGATCGCGACCCAGATCTCCGGATCGGCTTTGACCCGTTGCCAACAGGTGCGCAGCTCGTCTTTGAGCTGCTGATTCATCGCGTTCTTGCGCTCGGGCCGGTTGAGGGTGATGGTGGCGACGCGGTTCGTGACGTCGAACAAGACGGTTTCGAATTCAGCCATTACGTCCTCCCAATGAAACGACGGGCGATCGTTAACTGCCAGTGGCACACAAGTCGCCAGCCGCCGGCCTCGAACTCGGCAGCGCACAGCGACCCAACGGGGAGCGGACCATGGAAAAGTCGCCGGCCGCCGGCCTCGGACTTGGCAGCGCGCAGCGACCCAACGGGGAGCGGACCATAGAAAAGTCGCCGGCCGCAGGCCTACTCGCCTTTTTCGTGGACCTTTGCGCCGGCGTCGTCGACACCTTCACCGGTCTTCTGCATCGCGTCGCCCACGCCGCGCTCGGTGGCATGCATCCCTTTTTTCAACTCCTCGTCGGTCGCATGGACCGCCGCCTTGGCGTCGTCCTTGACGGCGTCACCGACTTCCTCCAGGCCTTGCTTCACCGATGCTTCCTCCGCGTGTACCGCCTTGCCACCGTACAGCAGAGCAGCCAGGCTCAATCCGATCACGCTGATGCCTCGTTTCATGAAAACCTCCTTCGTGCGTCCGTTTGTCGTGCGCGAAGCACTGCGCGAAGCGCAGCTTACTGTGTATCCCTCCGCCGTCCAACCGTGCCGATGATATCCGCCAGTGGGCTTCCGTGCCGTCAATGCTTGCCCGTCGTCAGCTCCTCGCCGCTGGCACCTTGCCGGCGCTCGTCATCTGGTGGGCGATCTCGCCGGCGGTGAGGATGGTGAGGCGCGCATCGCTGACCGCCGCGCGCATCACCGCGTCGAGTGCCGCGAGGCGCGTGTCATCGACTCCCGTAATGAACGCGTGACAAATGGTGAGAAACAGGCCGCCGCGAACTGCGGTACGGTCGAGTGCTCGCAGCCAGGTGTCGCGCACCAGGAGCGGATCCGCGGGCTCCGGACGCAGGTAGTGAAAGCCGTCGACGCCTGTCCATACAAACGGCACCTGGGCAAGTCCCGAGGGCAAGAGGGCAGGGCGCATGCCATTGCCCAGGCTGGCGTCGTAGCGATAGCCGAGGGTCGTGAGAATTGTTTCCGTGTCAGCGGTGCGCGCGCCGCCGGGCGCTCGGAAGCCGCTCGGGCGCACGCCGGCGGCACGCTCGAGCGCCGTCGTGGCGCGCGCCGCCAGGTCGATTTCGCGAGCGCGATCAAGTTGCGCCCACGACTCATGGGTCCAGCCGTGCATTCCCAGCTCATGACCGCGGTCGACGATCTCGGCGACGGCATCGGGATGATGCTCGCCATTCCAGCCCTCGATGAAGAAGGAGGCTCGGATCGCGTGCCGCTCGAGCAGCGAGAACAAGTTGGGAAAGCCAACGCTCAGGGAGGGATCGGTCCCATCCGAGCGCGGCCAGTCAACCAGCCCGGCCCCGACATCGGCGGCTTCGCCCATGTTGTCAAAGGTGAAGCACGCGACAGCCCTGCTTCCAAACGGCGCCGCTTCGATCATCGATCGCAACTCGGCAGCGATTGGAATCTGGGGTCCGCCGGTTCAGCCAACAACTCGTCGCTGTTGGCCGCCCGTAGCGACCCAACGGCGAGCGGCCCACAGCAATCCGCCGGCCGCCGGCCCTTAACGCCAGCCGATCGTTTCGTAGCCACGTTCGCGCAGACAGCGGTCGACAAAGCCGGCGTAGATCGGATCGGGATCCCGCGAGCTGAACAAGCCGCCCAGTAGCCCGGCGGTGCCGCCGGTCGCCGCACCGACGGCGGCTCCCTCGCCGGCGTTACCGGTGATCGCGCCACCCACGGCGCCGATCGCCGCACCGGCCGCAGCGCCGGTGCCCGTGGTCGCGGCGACCTTCCCGGCTTGGCCGCCGGAGGACACGTACTGCTGTGCGCGTTGCATGCAGTCGTCGATATCGCGTTGCGCCACCGCGTCGCCGACGCGCGTGAGTTGCGCGTTTGGATACAACACCGGCCGCTTGCTGCCGCACGCGGAGAGCAGCGTGAGCAGCAGGATGTACAGTATCGGTCTCTGGACTGGTTTCATCGGCAGTGAGTCTAGCCCGCGGAGATGGGTCACGTCGAGAGAAAGCAGTGCGACGACCGGCCGCGGGCGGCACCCGCTCGGGTTGCGGATTCCCACCGCTGGGAGTCGTTGCCTACCTACAGTCGCGTGAGAGTGCGACGCGGCAAGCCGAAGCGGCTGCGACATAATCCCGGAAACCCCAGTTAGGGAGAGTTGAAAGAAGCGCATCGTTCTGAAACCCG
>CAZTDK010000218.1:0-9064 GCA_964611965.1 uncultured Binatia bacterium (SeqCode)
ACACCATCATGCGCTTGCCCGGTGAGACGCAGGCGGAGTTCATCCTGATGCTGCCGATGGTGCCGAACAAGCGCGACAACATGATTGCCTGGCTGGCGGCGCGCTGCGACGGCGATCACTACGGCAGCTTGATCGAGTTCGCGTTTCCCAAGGAGAAGCTGATCTACGGCCCCGCGCAGATCGAGGCGCGCATCGATCAAGACACGACGATTTCACAGCAGCTCTCGCTCTGGAACCAGATGGGCTCGCGGGTCATCCGCGGCAATCTGCTGGTCATTCCCATCGACGATGCGCTGTTGTACGTCGAGCCGCTGTATCTCAGTGCCCAGCAGCGTGAGCTGCCCGAGCTCAAGCGGCTGATCGCCTCGGCGGGCGACCACGTGGTCATGAGTCAAAGCGTGGAGGATGTGTTGGCGGCGCTGTTCACGGGAGCGCCGGTCAAGGCGCCGGCGGTGGTTACAGCCGTGGCGCCGGTGCCGGCGGCGCCCAACGGGCAGCCGCCCGAAGCGCTCACGCACTATCGCCGCGCCCTCGATGCCCTTCGCAACGGCGACTGGCAGACCTTTGGAACCGAGATGGATGCATTGCAGAAGGTGCTGGAAGCGCAGTAGTGTATCCGCCGAATCCTGCAACGTTCGTGGCCATACGCAGCTGATTGGAGGGGAATGAACGTGACCGAACCTGTGCCGACCCTCGTTGCGCAACGCGCGCTCGAATATGTTCACGACGGCGCTGTCGTCGGTCTTGGTACCGGACGCGCCGCGACGGCGTTTGTGCATGCGCTGGGCGCGCGCTGCCGTGACGGCCTGCGCGTGCGCGGGATTCCAACGTCGCAGGTCACCGCGGACCTGGCGACACAGTTGGGGATCCCGCTGGTTGGGCTCGACGAGGTTGCAGACATCGACGTCACGGTGGACGGTGCCGACGAGGTGGATCCGCAACTCAATCTCATCAAGGGCTATGGTGGCGCGCTGGTACGCGAGAAGATCGTCGCGGTGGCATCGCGTCGCATGATCGTCGTCGTCGGCGGCGAGAAGCTCGTGCCGGTGCTTGGGACGCGCGGTAGGTTGCCGGTCGAAGTGGTCCCGTTCGCGGTGGCCTTCTGTGCACGGCGGCTGGCTGCCCTCGGCTTGCGTGCCACGCGGCGCCAGCAGGAAGGGATCCCGTTCCTCAGCGACAATGGCAACCCGATCCTCGACTGTGAGGTGCCGGCGATCGACCATCCCGAGCAATTGGAGCAAGCGATCGTGGGGATACCGGGCGTCGTCGGAACGGGGTTGTTCCTGGGCATCGCAGAGATCATACTCATCGAGGATGGACAAACGGTGCAGGTAAGACAACGCCGCCCGCGCTGACCCCGGGTGACGGCGCGGCGATCAATCGGAATGAGAAAGCGCATCACGAACCACGAGACTGGGAACACGAAATGAGAAGGGAGAAGGGCGTGCAGGGGTCCCTTTCGTGCTTTCGACCGTTCGTGTTTTCCGGATTCTCCGCTCGAGTGAGGCCCGCATGCCCGAACCGCAGAACCCGCTGGCTGTTGGACTAGGCAACGCGCAGGTGCCGCGCCCATGCGCGCTGGTGATTTTCGGCGGCGCCGGTGATCTGGCGCGCCGCAAGCTCTTGCCGGCGTTGTACAACCTCCGCGTCGATGGGGTGCTGCCGGCGAGCTTTGCGGTCGTCGGCTTCGCGCGCACCGAGCATACCGACGAAAGCTACCGCACCCTGGCCCGCGACAGCGTCGAGAAGTACTCGCGCCGCAGCGTCGACGAGACGCACTGGGCCGATTTCGAGCGCGGCATCTTCTACGTGCGCGGCAAGTTCGACGAGGCGGCAAGCTACACGGCGCTGCAGCAGCGATTGACCGAGATCGATCAACAGTGCGGCACCTCCGGGAGCCGCGTCTATTACCTGTCGATCCCGCCGAGCGTGATCTCCGTGTGCTGCGAGCAGTTGTGTGCCGCGAGCCTGGTGGTCCCGATCGATGCGGCGGAGCGCTTCTCGCGGATCATCGTCGAGAAGCCGATCGGTCACGATCTCGACAGCGCGCGCGCCATCAACGGCACGCTGGCTTCGACGTTCGACGAGCGCCAGATCTTCCGCATCGATCACTACCTCGGCAAGGAAACGGTGCAGAACATCTTGGTGATGCGCTTCGCCAACGCGATCTTCGAGCCCTTGTGGAACCAAAAGTACATCGATCACGTGCAGATTACGGTGGCGGAAGAGGAAGGCGTCGGCACGCGCGCCAACTATTACGAAGAAGCCGGGGCGCTGCGTGACATGGTCCAAAACCACATCTTGCAGTTGCTCTGCCTGACGGCCATGGAGCCGCCCTGGGTGCTGAATGCCGATGTCGTCCGGGACCACAAGCTCAACGTGCTCCACTGTCTGCGGCCGCTGCGCCCGCAGGACATCGAGGCATCCGTGGTCCGCGCCCAGTACGGCCCGGGATTTCATCGCGGCGTTGCCGTTCCCGGCTATCGCCGCGAGACCGGTGTGAAGTTGGAGTCGACGACGGAAACGTACGTGGCGCTCAAGGTGTTCGTCGACAATTGGCGTTGGGCGGGCGTGCCGTTCTACTTGCGCACCGGAAAGCGCCTGCCGAAGCGCGCCAGCGAGATCGCCGTCCAGTTCAAGGATGTCCCGCAGATCCTGTTCAACCTCGATGCCGAAGCCCCGCTCGAGCCCACCGTGCTCGCGTTGTCCATCCAACCTGACGAAGGGCTGTCGTTGCGCATCTCCGCCAAGCTGCCCGGCGCCAAGGTGCGCATCTATCCCGTGAAGATGGACTTCCGTTACGGCTCGACGTTCGGCGAGCAAGCGCCGGAAGCCTATGAACGCCTGCTGCTCGACGTCATGGCAGGCGACGCGACGTTGTTCATGCGCCGCGATGCCGTGGAAGCCTCGTGGGCGTGGGTGAGCGCGCTCTTGGATGCCTGGGCAGCCAGCCAGCAACGCTGGCTTCCGGAATACGCCGCCGGCACCTGGGGCCCGCTGGAGGCCGACAAGCTTATCCACAAGGACGATCGCAAGTGGAGAACGTTGTAAACGCCGTGACCCCGGCGGCGCAGCTCGTTGCCTTCGAGCCAAAGGCGGTCGACGTCGACGCCATCGAGCGCGAGCTCGGCGCGCTGTGGCGCCAGTCGACTCGGGCACCGCTGCACGAAGCCGCGTCGGCGGCGCCTGCGGGTGTCATGCGCGCGTGCATGTCCAATCTGCTCATCTTTTGCGGGACGCAGGACGCCGCGAACAGCATTGCGCGCGACGTGGCGAGCATCGTGCACGAGCATCCGGCGCGCGTCCTATTGTTTGCCGAGGACGGGCGCCGGCCCGCAGCGGAGATCGAAGCGTTCGTCTCCGCGCAGTGCTACCTGGCCGGTGGCGGGCGGCAGATCTGTTCCGAGCACGTCACGGTCAACGCCGGGCCGGATGCGGTGCGCCGCCTACCCTCGGTGGCCCGGCCGTTGTTGGTTGGTGATCTGCCCACGGCGTTGTGGTGGGCGACGGCTGATGCCCCACCGCAGCACGGCGAGTTGTTTGCGGAGTTCGCGGCGATGGCGAACCAGGTGATCTACGACAGCTGCGCGTGGCAGGATGCCGCCCGTGGTGTCGTGCTGACGGGCGATTGGGCGCGGCGCGAAGACGCTGCACGGGTGATCGCCGATCTGGCGTGGCGGCGGATCAAGCCGTGGCGGCGACTCCTCAGTGATGCGCTCGATCCTACACGCGTACCCGGTGCGTTGGGATCGATCCGCGAAGTCGTGATTGAGCACGGTCCGCACGCCTTGCCTGAAGCCTGGCTGCTGATCGGTTGGCTGGCCTGCTGTCTCGGCTGGCGCCCCGCCGGAGGAAAGATCGTGCCGGGGGTCGACCTCGCCTGGGCGTTTCATGCTCCGCATGGCCCTGTCGGCGTTACCGTGCGGCGGCTCAACGACGGCGACGCTGACCTGCGCAGCGTGTCTGTCGATTGGTCGGCCGGAAGCCTGCGCGCGGATGTGCCGGGCCCCGGGCGTCTCGCGGTGCGGATGAGCGGTGGCGCCGGTCCCTGGCGTGTGGTTGCCAACCCGCCGCGCTCACGTGCGGTGTTGTTGGCGCGCCAACTGCCGACGTTGAGCCGCGACGCGCTCTTTCTCGATACGCTCGAGATTGCTCGCGTCATGGCGAAGACCTTGCTTTGAGAGCGCGTCGAGGCGGGCTCGGCCACGCGCATCAGGAGGCGGGTGATGATTCTCGCGGGTGATATCGGGGGCACCAAAACCGCCCTCGCATTGTTCGAGCCCGTGGCGTCCGGTGTCCGCCAGGTGCGTGAAGCAGTCTTCCACAGCGCCGACTATCGCTCTCTCGATGATATCCTCCGCGAATTTCTCCGTTCGGAGCGCGGGGCGCTGAGTGCCGCATGCTTCGGGGTGGCCGGCCCCATCATCGCCGGCCGCGCGCAGATCACCAATCTCCCGTGGATACTCGACGAGAAACTGCTGGCCACGGAAACCAAGGCGCCGCATGCCAAGCTCCTCAACGACTTGGAAGCAACGGCATACGGTGTCCTCTTCCTGACCGATGACGGGCGGAGTGCCCTGAACCCGGCTGCCAGGGCAGGCCGCAGTGGCAACATCGCGGTCATTGCCGCAGGTACCGGGCTCGGCGAAGCGCTGCTCTTCCGCGACGATGGCCAGTATCACCCGATCGCATCCGAAGGTGGGCACGCCGATTTCGCGCCGCGGACGGACGAAGAGATCGAGCTGCTGCGTTACCTGCGCGCGCGCTTCGACGGGCATGTCAGCTGCGAGCGCGTGCTTTCCGGGCCGGGGATCTACAACATCTACGGCTTCTTGCGTGACATGCACTATGCTGCGGAGCCGGCGTGGCTCGCGGAGAAGCTCGCCGTCAGCGATCCGACGCCGACGATCGCCGAGAGCGGCTTGGCCGGTACGACGCCCTTGTGCGTGAAGACGCTGGATATGTTCTCCGCGATCTACGGAGCCGAAGCGGGCAACCTCGCACTCAAATGCCTCGCCCTCGGCGGCGTGTTCCTCGCTGGAGGTATGGCCCCAAAGATCCTGCCGGTGCTGCAAAACGGCAGCTTCATGCGCGCTTTCACCGACAAAGGCCGCTTTGCAGCATTGATGGAGAGCCTTGCGGTCGATGTCGCACTGAACCCGCGCACCGCACTCGTAGGCGCGGCGCACTATGCCTTGCGGCTGTAGCATCGGCCGCTGCTCGCTTTACGGCGGCGGCGATTTCTCGCGCCTATGCCGCGACGCTCTGCGCCTGCGAGGCGACGATACCAAGCAGCAATTGGACGTCGAACGGCTTTTCGAAGCACGCGACCACGCCGAGTTGTTTGGCGAGGTGCGGCGCCGTTGGGTGTCCTGAGCACAAGACCACCGGAATCGTGGCCAACATGGGATCTTCGAGCAACAGCCGGCGAAATTGGAGCCCGTCCATCTCCGGCATCATGAGATCCAAGACGATGAGGCAGGGCCGCGGCCCGCCCTGCAGAGTCTCCAACGCCTCTCGACCGTCACGCGCCGTGACCACCTCATATCCTTTGAGCGCCAACAGTAGCGCCAGGGATTCGCGCAGCTCGGAATCGTCATCGATGACTAAAATTGGGTGGGATTCTCGTTCTTCCATCATCTAACATTCTGCCCCAAGGTATGGAAACTGTCAGCAGGGAATATGCCAGCACCTGTGCGGCAGCATCCGTATCCCCCGCGCAGGTGATGGGGGTGCAATTTCGGAAAATGCTGCAATGAAATTGTGTAGATGTTACGTCATTTGAAATCTCTGCCGTCTCATTGCCCGCCGTCGACATGGAGGATGGCACCTGTGGTGAAGCTCGACGCCTCTGATGCGAAATAGAGTGCGGCACCGACGATCTCCTGCGGCTGCCCCGCGCGCTGCAGGGCGGCCCGACTGGCCAACGCCGCGCCAAGAACATCCAGATCCCAAGCCTTCGAGATGTCCGTCAGGAAAGGGCCGGCCATAATGCAATTGACTCGCACCTTGGGTCCGTAGGCGTGCGCGAAGGCAATGGTGAGCGCGTTGAGCCCTGCCTTGGCCGCGCCGTAGGGAGTCTCCATCGCCGTCGGCCGGACCGCGGCGACGCTGCTGATGTTGATGATCGAGCCTCCGGTGCCCGCGGCCATGCGGCTGCCCACCAGCGCGGAGAGACGGAACGGTCCCTTGAGGTTTACCGCCAGCACCTTGTCCCATAGGGCTTCGCTGACGTCCGTCAGCGACGGGTACAGTGGCGACATGCCGGCGTTGTTGACCAGGACGTCGACCTTGCCGAAGTGACGATAGGCGGCCTCGACGAGACCGTCCAACTGCGCCCACTGGCCCACATGGCAGGCGCACGGCAGCGCCCGTCGGCCGAGCCTGCTGATTTCCTCCGCGGTGGCTTCGCACGCCTCGAGTTTCCGACTGGCGATGACCAGATCGGCGCCGGCACGCGCGAAAGCCAGGGCCATCGCGCGCCCGAGTCCGCGACTGCCGCCGGTAATCAGCGCCACCTTCCCACTCAGATCGAATAGCTCACTCGCAGCCGGGGTGACCATCTTGCACGCTCTCCTCGCCGGGTCTTTTATGCCGGCACAGAGTCGTTGGGCAAACGAATTTGGCGCAACTGTGCTACACGACGTTCCGCAACTCAGTGCGCTCACAAGGCTCATCGAAGAACGAGGAAGGAACCCATGAAGGCTATCGTGCTCAAGCAATACGGCGCCCCACACGCGGCGTTCGAAGTGCAGGAACGGCCAACGCCGCAGCCGGCGGACGGACAGGTGCGCATTGCCGTCGAAGCGTTCGGTTTGAACTACGCGGATGTTTCGGCTCGTCAGGGGACCTACGCCGATGCGCCGCCGCTGCCTTGCGTCATCGGCTACGAGGTTGTTGGGCGAATTGATGCCTGGGGTGCTGGGGTGACCAGCCCGGCCATCGGACAACGGGTCGCCGCGCTGACCCGGTTCGGCGGCTATGCCACCGCGGCGCTCACCGATGCGCGCGCCGCCGTGCCGATCCCGGACGACCTCGACGTCGGTATCGCCGTGGCGATCCCGACACAAGGCGGCACGGCGTACTACTGTGCCGAAGAGATGGTCCGCCTGCATCCCGGCGACCATGTGCTCGTGCAAGCGGCCGCCGGCGGCGTCGGGACCTTCCTCGTGCAACTGTGCAAGCGCCGCGGCTGCATCGTGTACGGCACCGCGGGTTCGGATGCGAAGCTCGAGTACCTGCGCACCCTCGGCGTTGATCACCCGATCAACTACCGCCGCGAAGATTTCGCCGCGGCGGTGCGGCGCGTCCGTGGCACCGCCGGTCTCGACGTCATTTTCGATTCTTTGGGTGGTTCGGCCATCCGCAAGGGGCTCAAGCTCTTGGCCGCCGGCGGGCGGATCGTCTGCTTCGGCGCCGCGGAACGTGAATCGGGCTCGTTGCAGCTATTGCGAGACGTCCGTTTCGCCGCGTCGTTCGGCTTCGTGCATCCCATCCCGTTGCTCATGCACAGCAAGTCGGTGATCGGGGTGAACATGCTGCATGTCGCCGACGAGCGTCCCGAGACGCTCGGGCGCGTGTTGCATGCGGTGGCCGAGCTTACCCTCAAAGGTGAGCTGCAGCCGACGGTAGGCGGACGATTCGCGGCGGAGGAGATCGGTGCCGCACACGAGCTACTCGGCGGCCGCGGCTCCACCGGAAAGATCGTCGTACGCTGGGAAAAATAGCGCCGACGCCAGCTGGCGACTGGCTTGAGTGAGCCGAGAAAATCCCGGTTCCCCTCCCTTGATGAGGGTATGGTGCCGATGCCGCCTATCGGGTGATTTCCCTACAACCCCTGCAATCCATGCAGTCGACTCAGCGAAAGTTTCAATCGCATAACGACATATTCGGCTCCTCGAAGCGACAGCCCCGGCGGCAACTCTGTGGCACCCGCCTTGCTTGATTTTCAGCGCTCAGCGCGGAGGGGTGGACCATGCAAGACATCGCTTGGCGTCGCGGAGCATTCGTCACGTTGGCTTGTTGCCTGGGTCTTTGCGAGCCGGGTGTGGCACTACAACGGTGCGGCGATGATCCGGCCGATGCGCCAGCAGTGGCGGCATTTCACGCGCAGTTGACGGAGACGTGCGACTGCTTTTCGACCGTCGACCGTCTGACGTATCGACGGTGCGCATCAAAACAGGCGCGCGCCGCCGTCAGCGCCGGCACGCTGCCGCGGTCTTGCCTGCCGCAGGTTCTGCGTTGCGCCAATGCCTCGGTCATCGGCAAGCCGGGTGCCGTGGTGTGTTGCCGAACCGACAGCCGCGGACACACGCGCGGCAGCATCAAGGCGAGCGCCGACAAGTGCCAGGCGCCGAGAAACGGACAGGCATGTGTCTCCAACGCGGCGAGTGTGTGCGACGGCTGCGACGCGGCCGGTTGCGTCGTCGTGCCGACGGCGACCCCTGTACCCACCGCGACGCCGATGCCGGACGACTGTCCACCCGCCAATCTGCCGCGCTTGGCACGCGTGCCTTTCAAGGTGAATGCCGGAACGGCGGATTGTGGCGGTGCGCGGCTGCAGCCCGATGCATTGCCGCCATGGAGCGGTGAAGTCGACGACACAAGTGGGACCAAGTTGGCTGATCTCGGTTTGGGTTGTATGTATGCCGGCAATCTCCCCGGAGTGAGTCTGCCGGACGGCGGTGTCTCCTTCCTCGACGTCGTGAGCCTCTCGCCGCCGAGCCTCGGCCTGGCCGGCTCGGACGGCACCGGCCCGACGAATTGTACGCGTGGGGCGAGCGCCACGACCCACTGTATCAATGGACAGCCGGGCACCGATGCTCATGGCGCGTGCGCAACGGACGCCGATTGCGGCGCTGCTGCGGCCGCGTGCGCAGTGGACGCAAACTGCTATTTTGGCCCGCCTATTCCCGCCGCGAACGGCCGCCTGTCGGCGTGTGTCATGGGCGCAATTCTCGACGACGCCTGCGGAGAGGCGAGTCTCGATGGCAGCGTGACCTTGCGGCTGCGATTGTCCGCGCGCCTCTACGCAACCCTGAACCCTGATGAGCCGTGTCCCGTG
>CAZTDK010000219.1:0-9062 GCA_964611965.1 uncultured Binatia bacterium (SeqCode)
GCCAGATGATGCCGTTCTGCTTCTCCTCGCTAGGCGAGCTTTCGGGGGCGCTGGCAGCGTCGTCGTGCTGATCGACTGCTGCGACGCGCATGACGTACAGGACGAGGATCACCAGCTCGAGGGCGTGCGGCCAGACCTTCGGTGACGCACGTCCCGTCGGGTCGTGCTGTCGGTGCAACATCCAACAGCCTGCTGCTCGAACCATCGCGGCAATTCTCCGGCCGAGCTCGCGCATCGTCCGCTCCTATCACGAGTCTTCGCGGAGGGAAGCTCTGCCAACGGGGCCGGGAAATGGGTTCCAGAGCAGAACCAAGGCGCGCTCGACCGCCCCGCGCGAGGGCAACCCCCAGCGACCAATCCTGTCCTGAGGCTCCCCGAAGGGGGGAGCGGTCCACCGAAGAGACACCGGCCACAGGCCTATTCGGCGGGGAAGCGGATGGCGGTCAGCTTGCGCGACGCGACGACGGAGTAGAGCCGCGTGATGCGGCCCGCGTCATCGATCGCGCACCAGAGAACGGCGCGCGGTGGCTGGCCGGGCTTGTCGTCGTGGAACTCGGAAATCAGTGCCGGCAGTCCGTTGATCAAGCGCATCTCGGCGTGGAATCCCGCGGCGCCCCGCCGGCTGATGTTCCAATGGAAGCGCGCGACGCGGCAGGCACCCACGATGGGCACGCGGGCGGCGAAGAACTCGCCCGCCCCGTCGTTCACCGCGCGCACATCTTCCGCGAGCAGCGCCTCGACGGCGGCGACGTCCTGGCCGGTCAGGGCGTTGACGAAGCGCAGCAATGCGTCGCGCGTCTGCGCCTGCAGCTGCCGCGTCGGCGGGCGCCGCTCGCGATCGTACGCCTGCATGGCCCGGCGCGCGCGGTGGTGCGTAGTTTTCACATTGGCGTCGGAGATTGCGAGCGCGTCGGCGGTCTCACGCACCGAATAATCGAAGACGTCCATGAGCAGCAGGACGGCGCGCTGCTGCGGCGTCAGCGCTTCGAGTGCCAGCAAGAACGCGAACGACACGCTTTCAAGCAGGTCGTACCGCCCTTCGGTGCTGAGCACGCCGTCGAGGATCGGCTCGTGCGCCGGCGGGGTTTCCTCGTCCATCTCAATCGGTGATGGCAACCATGGTCCGACGTATGCGCGGCGCTTGCGCCGGCGCAACAGGTCGCGGCCGAGGTTCAGCGCGACCCTGACCAACCACGGGCGCCACGACTCGTCGGTGCACTGCGGTGGATGCTCCATGGCGCGCACGAAGGTCTCTTGCACCAGGTCGTCCGCGTCAGCAGCGCAGCCGGTGAGCCGATACAACAACCCCCAGAGGAGGCGCTGGTGGTGCCGGAACGCGTCGGCGTAGTGTTGTTGGGACAATTTGCTGGCGGCGTGCATGGACGCTCAGCAGCGGTTCGGAAGTGACATGGTGAAAAGCCGGGCGGAAGGAGAACTGGAACACCGAGGACCGGGAAAGGAGAATGGAGAGGCGGACAATTGCCGTGAAAGCCCGTTTGCCGGTTCTCCATTCCCGGTTTTCCATTCCCGGTTTTCCATTTTCTTTTCCCAGGTAGCGCGCACCGTGCTCCGGCGACCTCACGCGGCGGCCGCCGCCTGCACGCCGCGGCGCTGCGCAATAATCAGCTGCGCCGCCTGAGCGGCGCTCGCCAAGCTGGCATCGGCGAGCAGGCCCTCGGACCCGACCCAATCACCGGCGACATATGCCCCATCGATATCCGGCACCACCGGGCCGGGCCGTCCGGCGACGCCACCGGTGGCAGCCGTGACCAGCGCATTGTACACGACCATGCTCGGCAGAAAGCGACGCTCGACCACCGCGTCGCGCCAGCCGGGCTGCAGCAGATCCAGTATGGCTTCCAGCTCACGCTCGTCGGCTTTCGGATCGGTCGCGTGATCGGGCACGAGATACTTGGCCAGTTGAATCGTTGCGCCCCCTGGGGCCGCCAGCTTGGCCACCGCCGAGTGCACGGAGAAGTACAGCGGCTGATCGATACCCAAGGCAAACGTGGCGCGTGGCTGCGGCAAGCGCGACAGGGCGACGTCGAGACATGCGGCCTTGATCGGGATCGCGGCGGCGCTCCATTCGCGCAGCGCCGCGCTCGCCGGCAGCAAGGCCGCCGCGTCACCGGGCGCCGCCGCAACCACGACCGCGCGCGCCGCCATGCGCGTGCCATCGGCGAGCTGCACACCGCGCACCGCCGTGTCGTGTTCGATCGACGCGATTCGGACTCCCGACTCGATATGCACTCCGGCGGCGCGCGCGGTATCCCGCAACCCGTCGACCAGTCCTTGCCAGCCGCCGTCGAGATACATGACGCCGCTGCGCACGGCATCCTGCAGCTGCGCCAGCGCCGCCCCGGCGCTCTGCCGTTCCGGGTCGTTGGCATAGGTCGACAGCCGCAGCAACGCTTGCAAGAGTCGGTGCACTCCGGGCTGACGGATCGTGCCGTCCAGCCACGTACGCACGCTGACGCGCTGGATCGCGTCGGTGTCGATCTTTTGCACCGTACCCAGGAGCCGCGCCAGCTCGAGCTTCGCGGGCAGGCGCAGCAGCCCCGTGGTCAGCAACGACACGAAGCCGCCCGGCAACGTGTGCTTGACGCCGGCGTCGATAGCATAGGCACCCGATACGGCCGGTGTCCCGCCACTGAACTGCACCCCGAGCGCGCGTAGGATCTTGATCCCCGGACCTGCCTTGTACAACGCGTGCGGGCCGATGTTGAAACGGAAGTCGCCGTGGGCGTGGGTCACCGCCCGCCCGCCAACGGTGCGCGCCTTCTCGAACAGGACGACCTGCCGCCCGCCGCGCGCCAGTATGGTGGCCGCGGTCAGCCCCGCCAAGCCACCGCCCACCACTGCGACATCGACGCGGCGCGAAGGGAAGATTTGCGTCTGCATTGGAATACCTCCTTTGCCCATACCACGTTTGAGCACGCAAGAAGGTTACACCGGGATCCGATACATGCATGCGGGTGGTCCGCTGACGCCGATTCGCCGTCGACCGTCGCGCTATCGATCAACTCTCGACGCTCGACGATCAACTCGTGGCTAACTCGCGCACTTGAGTTTTGGCGGATTCGTCACGACGGGTCTGTGGCAATGAGCGCCGACGACCGCGAGGAGCGCATCGAGATCAAATGGTTTCTGCACATGCGCAGCGGCCTGCAGCCGCTGCACCACACGTTCCGGGTTGGCGACGTCGGAGTAGATCACCACGGGAATGTCCGCCAGCTCCGGGTCTTGCAGTTGCAGCCGGCGAAACTCGAAACCGTTCATCTCGGGCATTTTCAGATCGAGCAGTATCAGGCACGGTCGCAATCCGGCTTGCAGTTTCCTGAGCGCGTCCGCGCCGTGCACGGCCGTCACCACGGCATAGCCTTCGACCCTGAGCAGCCAGTCCAGTGAACGACGCACTTCCGCACTATCTTCCACGACGAGAATCGGCGCAGCCAATTGCTTGACCATGGGCAGTACCTCCAAGATGCGATTTCCGGAGACATTCGGTTTAACAGCGAGGAGTGTGCCAACACCCGGCGCTCGGGCAGACTCAGGTGACCGCGGTTGAAGACAATGGGCGCAATTGTAGGTCTTGCAGCTGGACCGACAGAGGGACAAGCGGCGTCGGGATGACGTAGTGGCGCGACGGATTCGCGGCTGCTTTTGCCGGTGCACGCTGCGTGATACCAAACGGCTGCAGAGGAGAATCAAATGGCCAACGACAGCGAGCGAGTGATTCGCGACTTCTGCGCCGCATGGACGCGCAAGGATATTGACGAGCTCTTGGGTTTCTTTACCCCGGACGCCGTGTACCACAACATGCCGCTCGTCCCGTTGGCCGGCATCGAGGCCATCCGCGAGACGTTGAGCATGTTCGTAACGCCGGCGGAGCGCATTGAGTTCGAATTGCTCGCGATCGCTGCCAGCGGTGATCTCGTCTTCACCGAGCGCGTCGATCACTTCCAGATGATGGGGAAGAACGTCAGCCTCCCCGTCGCCGGTGTGTTCCAAGTGCGCGCCGGCAAGATCGCCGCCTGGCGCGACTACTTCGACATGCAGACATGGATGACGCAGACAGGAATGGGGTAAGCAACCTCGGCCTCAAGCCCCCAGGCCCTCACCCCCTTTCGAAGCAGAGACCAAGAACCTGAAACCAATCCTCACTTGATCTGCTTGCGAAACGTCAAGCTCGCCAGGGTGAGGATCACGACGCCGTACACGAGCAAGATGCCAGCTTCATCTTTCAACTGCGGCCAACCGGCGCCTTTCAGGAAGATGCCGCGCACGATGGTGATGAAGTAGCGCAACGGAATAATGTAGGTGAACTTCTGCACCATCGGCGGCATGCTGGCGATCGGAAACATGAAGCCGGAGAAGAACATGTTGGGCAGCAGCAGGAACTGGCCGGCCATCGACGCTTGCTGCTGCGTGTTGGAGATCGCCGAGACCAGCAGGCCCATGCCGAGACATGTCAGGATGAAGAGCCCGGTGAGTCCCAGCAGCAGCGCCAAACTGCCGCTGATGCGCACGCCGAACCAAAAGCGGCCGGCCAGCAACACCAGCGTGATGTTGATGTACCCGATCCCGATGAACGGGATCGCTTTGCCGAGGATGAGCTCGTAGGACCGGATCGGCGTGACGATGAGCTGCTCCATCGTCCCCTGCTCCTTCTCGCGCACGATGGCGATGGCGGTGAGGATCACCAGCGACTCCATCAGCAGCACGCAGATGATCCCCGGAACCATGAAGCGCACGCTGCGCAGCTCCGGGTTGAACCAGACGCGCGGCTCAAAGCTGACCAGCGGGTGTCGGGCGACTGCTGCTGGCGCCCCATGGTCGGCAAACTGCACGTCGACAGCGTACGTCAACGTGATCTGGCCCAAGTAACCCGCCGCGATTGTCGCGGTGTTGGAGTTGCTGCCGTCGAAAGCGGCCATCACTTCGGCGGGCTGCTGCCGCTTCACCTTCGCGGAGAAGTCGGGTGGAATGGTCAACGCAACCTTGATGCGGCCGCGATCGAGCAGCCGATTGACGTCGGCGATACTGGCGCATGGCGCGGCGATGCGGAAGTAGCCGCTGCGCACGATGTGGTCGACATAGGCGCGGCTCTCGGTTGACTGGTCGTAGTCGCACACCGCGAGGTCGACGTTGGTGATGTCCGTCGCCACCACGTAGCCGAAGATGAACAGCTCCATGATCGGCATGAGCAGAATCATGGTGAACATGCGCCGGTCACGGCTGAGCTGGCTGATCTCCTTCCACACGACGTGGATGATGCGTGAGAGGGAATCGGTCATCGGATTTCGTGAAGAGAATGGAAAACCGGGAACCGAGAACCGGGAATGAAGAACCGGCTAATTCGAAGAGCAGCACCTACATTCACCGGTTCTTCATTTTCCATTCCCGGTTCCCGGTTTTCCATTCTCTTCAGGCCCTTCAGCCGAGCTTTTCCTGAAACCGGCTGGCGCTCAGCCAGACGATCCCGGCGCTGAAGCAGAGGAGCAACAGCGCCTCCGGCCACAAGACGCTGAGACCGACTCCCTTGAGGTAGATGCCGCGGATCGCAGTGACGAAATAGCGTCCCGGGAACAGGTAACTGAACAGGCGGATCGGCAGCGGCATGTTCTCCAGTGGAAAGACGAAGCCGGACAGCAGAATCGACGGCATGAGCGAAATGAAGATGGCCGCCAACATCGCCGTCTGCATGCTGTCGGCAATCGTCGATACGAAGACGCCGATGCCGAGTGAGGCGATCAAGTAAAACAGTGCGAAAAAGGCCAGCTGGAAGAGACTGCCTTTGATCGGCACGTGGAACACAAAGTACCCGGCGAGGACGACGATCACCAGATCGATGAACGCGATGAGGACGTACGGGACGATCTTGCCAATCATCATCTCCAAGGGGCGAATCGGCGACACCAGGATCTGCTCGATGGTGCCGCGCTCCTTTTCTTTGACGATACTCAAGGCGGTGAGAATGGCGCCGACGATCATCATGATCACGGCGATGACCCCGGGCACGATGAAGTTGACGCTGCGCAGCTCGGGGTTGTACCAGACCCGCGTTTTGAGATCGATCGGCACCGGGCTCGGGCTTGAGGGCATGCCTCCGGCGAGTCCGGCGGCGTACCGCGAGATCATTGCCAGCAGGTAGCCTTGCGCGATGGTCGCGCTGTTCGAGTCGGAGCCGTCGATCAACGCGCCGACGCTTACCGGCTCACCGCCGCGAATGTGCGCGGCGAAGTCCACCGGGATGATGACCGCCGCTTTGCTGGCGTCGGTCATGAGGTCGTGCTCCACCTCGTGCTGGTTGTTCGCCCAGCGCACGACCTGGAAGTAACCGGAGCGGAGCATTTGTTGCGCAAGGTCGCGGCTTTCGGGCGACTCGTCATAATCAAGGATGGTCAGGGGCACGTTGTCGACGTCGTAGCGGATGCCGTAGCCGTACAAGATCAGCATGCTGATCGGGTAGAGGAACGTCAGGATCAGACTGCGCCGGTCACGGACGACGTCGATGAACTCGCGCCGTGTAATGGCGCGCATGGTCCGCCACGACAGGCGGCGCGGAAGCAGCGGCACGGTGTTCATCTCAGCATGCCTCGACACGGCCCCTGGGATCGTCTGACCTGGCGAATGAATTCGCGGCAACGAAAGGCATCCCAGTCGCCCTGCGGCGACTCCCCCCCGGCCCCGGCTGCAGGAATCGACAACGGGGAGGGGTTGAGGGCCCACGGCGGTGGGCTTGGCGTATTTTGCTGCCGCGGCTTAGCCGCCAGGCGCGGCGGTTTCATGGGTTCGCCGCACCAGCAGTTGCGCTCCGTCCCTCGATGATCGCGACGAAGGCATCTTCGAGGGATGGCTCGATCCGTTCGAGACTCTTGACGATGATGGAATGGGACTCCAGGCGCGCCGCGATGGCGGGGCGCGCCGCGGCTTCATCTGCAGCGATCAAATGCAGGGTGGAACCAAACAGGGCGACGCCAGACAGGGCCGGCTCGTTCTTCAGGACCGCGTACGCGCCCATGAGATCGCTGCAGTCGAGCTCGAGCAAAGCGCGCGACATGTAGCGGCGCTTGAGCGTGACCGGGCTCCCCGTGGCCACCACCTGGCCGCCGTAGATCAGTGCCAGCTCGTCGCAGTGTTCCGCCTCGTCCATGTAGTGCGTGGTGACGAACACGGTGATGCCGCGCGACGACAGCTCGCCGATCATTTCCCAGAAGTTGCGTCGCGACGCCGGGTCGACGCCGGAGGTCGGCTCGTCGAGAAACAGAATCGGCGGCTCGTGCAGGATGGCACAGCCGAGCGCCAGGCGCTGCCGCCACCCACCCGCCAAATCCGCGGTCTTGAGGTGCTCGCGGCCGCGCAGGCCGGCCATCTCCAGAGCCCAGGCGATACGGGCGCTGCGCTGGGCACCGCGCACGCTGTAGATGCCGGCAAAGAACAGCAGGTTCTCACCGACGGTCAGATCCTCGTACAGCGAGAAGCGCTGCGACATGTACCCGATGTGACTCTTCAGCTGCTCGGCCTGGTGCACAATGTCGAAGCCGCCGACGGTGCCACCGCCGGCGCTGGGTCGCAGAATGCCGCACAACATGCGAATCGTGGTCGACTTGCCGGCGCCGTTTGGGCCGAGGAAGCCGAAGACGGTTCCGGCCTCGACGTGCAGGTCGATGTGGTCGACGGCAACAAACTGATCGAAGGTCCGCGTCAGCCCCTTCACATCGACAGCCGGCGCCGTCATGCGGCACCGCCGATGCCTCGCCCGCGCGCGCGCCGGTTCAGAAGACCTCCATTGGAGCGAAGAAATGAGAATGGAAAACCGGGAACCGAGAACCGGGAATGAAGAGCCGGCTAATTCGAAGAGCCGCACCGACATTGACCGGCTCTTTATTCTCCATTCCCGGTTCCCTGTTTTCCGTTGGCTTCATTCTTCATTGCCGGCAGCGCCTCGCTCCCGCCGTGCGTGTAGTGCAGAAACACGTCTTCGAGCGACGGCTCGCGCAGCCGCCAGTCGTGCACGCTCACGCCGGCCGCCCGCACCGCCGCCAAAGTGGCCTCGGGTTCAAAGTCCTGCCGCGGCACGGTGACGTGCAGGTGTTCCCCAAAGGTCACAGCTTCCTCGAAGCCGCGCAGGCGCTGCAGCGCGCGCCGCGCGCCACGCGAATCGGCGCAGCGCAAGTCGAGGATCATCGTGCCCAGATCGCGCTTCAGCACCGCCGGCGGCCCGCAAGCGATCAACCGGCCGTCGAGCAAAAAGCCGACGCGCCCACACCGCTCCGCTTCGTCCATGTACGGCGTCGACAGGAGGATCGTCGAGCCCTCTTGCATCAGGTCGTAGAGAATCAGCCAGAGGTCGCGCCGCGAGATCGGATCGACGCCGATGGTGGGCTCGTCGAGCAGTAAGATGCGCGGTTGATGGACGAGGCAGGCGCACAGGCTCAGCTTCTGTTTCATGCCGCCGGAGAGGTTGCGCGTCAGCCGCTCCTGGAATGGGCCGAGCCGGCTGAACTCGAGCAGCCGCGTCACCCGTTTGCGGCGCTCGCCGTGCGGCACGTGCCACACCTCGCTGACGTAGAAGAGGTTCTCCGCCACCGTCAGCGTTTCCGAGAGACTGAAACGCTGCGACATATAGCCGATGTGTTCCTTGACTGCGGCCGGATCGACGCCAACGTCGATGCCATCGATACGCACCGTGCCGCCGGACATGCTGATCAGCCCGGCAAGGATGCGCAGGAACGTCGTCTTGCCGGCGCCATCGGGGCCGACGAGGCCGAACAGCTCGCCGTGCTCGATGGTGACGCTGACATCCCGCAGCGCGCTGGTGCCGGGGAAATCGGTGGCGACGTGGGACGCCTCGATGGCGGGATTGATGGTCAATTGACGTTTGGGTGATTGAGTCATTGACGATTGAATGAACGACGATTGGGTCATTGGAGGTGTTTTTTCATCAGCCAATCGCAATGACTCAATGACCCAATGACTCAATTCCTTGAATTTCCCAACACCGAATCCGCCGGCATCCCCGCCTTGAGCACCTGGTCGCGGTTCTCGAGCTCGATCTT
>CAZTDK010000220.1:0-9045 GCA_964611965.1 uncultured Binatia bacterium (SeqCode)
ACGCCGCTCGACCCGCGCGTCGAGGAGGTGATGCGGCCCTGGCTCGGCGCGCGCACCGATCCCGGCAACAAGCATCGCGGCATTACCCTGTTCCTGCTGCACATGGACACACCCGGTCTGACCGTGCAGCCCATGCCGACCATCGGCGACGAGATCACCAACTCGGTGTTCTTCGACAACGTCTACGTCGGCGACGAGTACCGCGTCGGCGAGCTGAACAAAGGCTTCCAGTACATCTCCGAGGCACTCGACCTGGAGCGCTTCACCATGTTTACCTTCTCGCCGATCGAGCAGCGGATGGAAGAGTTGTGTACCTACGTGGCGACTGAAGAACGCGACGGCGCACCGCTGCGCGATGACCCGGTGATTCGCCAGCGCATTGCGCAGCTGGTGGCACAGACCGAGGTGGCGCGCGTGCTCGGCCTGCGCTTCGTCGCCAAGTCGATGCAAGGCGGCGCTGCCCCGACGGCGGAAGCCTCGCAGTACAAGCTGTACGCCACCGAGCTTTCGAAGCGCGTTGCCAATGCGGCGCTCGACATTGCCGGTCCCGGCGCCCAACTGCGGGTGAACACCGCCGACGCGCCCATGCGCGGCCGCGCCGAGCTCACCTACCGCTACACCGTGATCGACACCATCGGCGGCGGTACCTCGGAGGTGCAAAAAAACATCATCGCCCGCCGCAAACTGGGGTTGCCGCCGAACTTCTGAGCTCGGCACGGAAGCTGTCGTTCCGAAGGCCCATGTCCCTCCCCGCTCACCTCGCCGGTATCACGGTGCTCGACTTGTCCAGCGTCGGCCCGGCGGCGCGCTGCTCGCGCATTCTAGCGGACTACGGTGCCACGGTGATCAAGGTGGCGCCGACACCGCGCAAGGGTGGGGTGCAGATCCAGCCGCCATTCTACGCATACAGCGCCCATCGCGGCATGAAACGGGTGCAGGTCGACATCAAGGCGCCCGACGGCAAAGCCGCGTTTCTACGCCTGGCGGCCGCTGCGGATGTCATCATTGAAAGCTTTCGCCCCGGCGTCGTCAGCCGCCTCGGTATCGGCTTCGAGGACGTGCGGCGTGTCAACCCACGCATCGTCTACTGCTCGACATCCGGCTATGGCCAGGACGGCCCGGCGTCGCAATGGGCGGGCCACGACATCAACTATCTCGCGGTGGGTGGGTACCTGCATTGCAGCGGCCGGCGCGCCGATGGCGGACCGCCGATTCCCGGCGCCACGGTGGCCGACAGCGCCGGTGGCGGCATGCACGCAGCCATCGCCATCCTCGCCGCGCTGCTGCGACGGGGCACCACCGGCGCGGGCGAGTACCTCGACGTATCAGTCGCCGAGGGCGTGCTGTTCTTCACTTCGCTCTATATCGATCAGTACCTGGCTACCGGCGCGACACCGGGACCAGGGCACGACGTGTTGACCGGTCGCTATGCCTGCTACGACACCTACCAGGCACGCGACGGCAAGTGGCTGGCGGTCGGCGCCATTGAGCCCGTGTTCTATGCCAATCTCTGCAAGGCCCTCGATTGCGAGCAGTGCATTCCACATCAAACGGATGATGAACGGCAGGACGAGATCCGTGCGGCGTGGCGCGCGGCGTTTGCCCGGCGCGATCGCGACGACTGGGTGGCGGAGCTGGCGCCGCGCGATACCTGCGTCACACCGGTCTACGCGATCGACGAGCTCGCCAACGATGCGCAGTTACGCAGCCGCAACGTCTTTGTTGCGGCGCACCATCCGGAACATGGAACCTTCCCGCAAGTCGGCCCGCTCATGGCCGGCATCGAGCGCTCCGCGTCGCAGTATGACGTGCCGGACAGCGCGCAGACCGACACTGACGAGTTGTTGCAGGGCGTTGGGATCGATGAGCAGGACATTGCGAAGCTGCGGCGCGACGGGGTAATTGCGTGAGGCAACCCTCGGATACAAAGCCGATCACGAAAGCACGAAAGCACGAAAGAACGAAAACACGAAGAAGAAGAGAAGAGGGGATCGAAAGCGCAAGCAAGTTCAATTTCGCCCTTTCGTGCTTTCGTGATCCTCTTTTCGTGGACCGGAATAGAAGGAATCCGAGATGGACCTAGATTTCAGCGAAGAACAGGAAATGCTGCGCCGGATGGTGCAGGGACTGTGCAATGATCACGCCCCGCTGGCGGTGGTGCGTGCGATGGAGGACGACCCGATCGGCTTTCCGGCGGAGCTGTGGAAGCAGATGGCGAATCTCGGCCTGATCGGGCTGACGCTGCCGGAAGAGTATGGCGGCGCCGGTCAATCGATCGTCGAGGCCGCACTGCTCTACGAAGAGCTGGGACGTGCGCTGGCACCGTCCCCACACTTCGTCAGCGCCGGACTCAGCGGCGCGGCGCTGCTGGCGGCCGGGAGTGCCGCGCAGAAGCAAGCATGGCTGCCGAAGATCGCGGCCGGTGCGGCGATCCTGACACCGGCGTGGTTGGAACCGAAGGGCGGGTTTGGTCCCAAAGGTGTCCAACTGCGGGCGGTCCTTGATGACGGTCAATTCCGCCTGAACGGTACCAAGCAGCACGTGGCGTTCGCCGCCGCGGCGACGCGGCTGCTGGTGCTGGTACGCAGCGGCGACAACGAGCGCGACATCGACCTGCTGCTCGTGGACCCGCACGCCGCGGGCGTCGAGTTGACGCAGCAGTACAGCCTGGCCTCGGACACCCAATATATGGTGGCGTTCAACGACGTGCGTGTGCTTGCCGCAGATCGGGTCGGGGCGGCGCATTCGGGGTGGGCGACGTGGGATACGGTCATGCGCGACGGGATCATCCTGCTGGCGGCGCAGGCGATTGGCGGTGCACAGCGCGCGCTCGAGCTGACCGTGCAGTACGCCAAAGAGCGCCAGCAGTTCGACAAGCCGCTGGGGGCCTTTCAGTCCATCGCCCACTATCTCGCCGATGCATCCGCCGCCGTCGACGGGGGGACGACGCTGGTCTACGAGGCCGCCTGGACGCGTGCCGCGGGACAGCCCGTGAATCGTCTGGCCCCGATGGCGAAGCTGTTCGCGTGTCAAACGTTCCGCGACGTCACTGCCATGGCCCAGCAAGTCTACGGCGGCATGGGCTTCACTATCGAATGCGACATTCAGCTCTTCTTCCGTCGCGCCAAGCAGCTCCACCTGAGCTGGTGGGACTCACGCTACCTGGAAGAGCTCATTGCCAGTGACGTGCTCGACGCGGGGCGACCGGTGCGCCTGTCGAGCGATGGCCGCAAAACCTTCAAGACGCCGCCGCCGCCGCATCCGCGCGGGGTACGCTCACGCACCGAGCTGGCAAAGGATCTGGCGGAACACGCCAATCAACGCGGGCGCTGCAAGACCTATGCGGGGGTGGACTAATCCGCCATGCGAAAAACTCGCACGCAAAGCCGCAAAGGCGCAAAGGAGAAGGCGCAAGAAATACTCGGATTCAGACGAAATGGAGTTGGAGGGATAAAACAATTCCCTCAAGCTTGGCGTCCTTCTTTGCGGCTTGGCGCCTTTTCGCGAGTCCTCTTTCTTGAATTGAAGTGAGATCGGAGTTCGATGGCCGACGAAGCGACCTTAGATTTCATCCCCGAGTACCTTTCCGACGATGCGCAGCAGCGCCTCCGGGAGCTTGCCCGGGAATCGGCCGCAGAGCCGGCGCCGCTCGAGGTGAACGAGTACCTGATCCGTCATTGGTGCGAGACGCTCGAGGACGGCAACCCGCTGTATCTCGATGCCGACTATGCCAAGTCGCAGGGATTTCGCGGCGTGATCGCGCCGCTGGGCTCGATCATGACCACGTTCAGCATGCAGTTCCGCTGGCCGTGGCCGCCGGCGGAATATGGTGACCGCGCACCCGCGCTGCACATTCACTACGACGTGAAGGCCGCGCTCAACCTGCCGGTGGGGATTATCCAGAGCATCGAGGTCGAGACCTACGCCCCGCTGCAGGTTGGTGACCGCATCAGCGTCGGCCAGCGCCTCGTTTCTATCTCGCCATGGAAGAAAACGCGCGTTGGCGAGGGACATTTCTGGACGATGGACCGGCTCTACCGCAACCAACACGGCGAGCTGGTACTGCGCGAGCGCATGAGCGCCTTCGGCTACGGCCGTCAGGAGGGCGGGGCGGCAGCGGCCGCCGCAAGCGGCGGAGGATGGAGTCCAGCGGTCGAAGACGCCATCGACGGAGAGCGGACTGGCTATTCGGCACCGGCATTCCAGCAGCGATACTGGGAGGATGTCCGCACCGGCGAGGAGCTTCCCGAGCTCATGATGCCCATCACCGTCACGCGCTGCGTCTATCTGGCATCGGCGACGCGTGACTTCTCGCCGCAGCACTCTAATCGCGATTACGCGCAGCAGCGCTCCAAGACCAAGGACGTTTTCGTCAACACACCTTTCAATATGGGCATGGTCTCGCGCTTCCTGACCGATTGGGCGGGTCCGCAGAGCACCGTGCGCCGCATGAGCATGGCCATGCGCGGCAACGTCTGCGCCGGCGACGACATGATCATCCGGGGGAAGGTCACGAAGAAGCACCTGGAAGCCGGAGAGTATAGGGTCGACGTGGACATCGTCATCTCAACCCAGGACGGAGCTGTAACTCCATGCACCGCCACGCTCATCCTCCCGAGCCGTGGTGCGGCAGCCGAGAAGTAGGTAGCCATCAATCGATTTGGCAATCCCTGCCCTGGAGATTGGCTCCGCACGCCTGGATATGGCGACCTGCATTGTGCCGTGGTCACGATGACAGCAAACGTGAGACTCCACACGCTGGTTGAGCCCGATGCGCGCGCGCCGTATATTGGCTTACATGCGCTCCTCGCCGCCACCATGGCTGGGAAAGGTTGGCGATCTCTCCGATAGCCAACGCTACGCAGCGATGACGCCGGCAGAGCGTCTCGAGTGCTTCGTCGAGGTCTGCGAGCTGAGCCGCCGTATCCTGGAAGAACGACCCGATCGGCGCGCCGTGCTGGCGCGCACCGAACCGATGCCGCCGCAGGCAGAGCAGGCGTGGCGGCGGCTGGTGGCTGAGGCGCGTCGTGCGCGACCAGCTCGGTAGCCTCGTCGACGTCATCGAACGGCTGATCGACGCGCTTGAAGCCGCCGACATCCCGTACGCCTTGGGTGGTGCGATCGCCTACAGCGCATGGGCTGAACCGCGGGGAAGCGACGCTGTTTCGATCTCACCGGTCCAACTCAGGCGAGCTGCCAACATCCCTTTGATTGAGTTGTTCGGCACATTTGATGGTGACCACGCCGCGAGTGACTCGATTCCGAAAAAGTGGCAAAGTTCGCCGGTTGAATGCTGACTGTCGGTCGACAACCGTAGACCGCTGCTTTGGAGGACGTCTCACATGAGTACCGAAACCTGGGATCACACCGTCGACCTTTTGATTGTCGGCTCCGGCGCCGGCGCCATGGCCACTGCGATCTGTGCGCATGATCGCGGCGGCAAAGTCTTGCTGGTCGAGAAGACCCATCTGTACGGCGGATCGTCGGCGATGTCCGGCGGCTCGCTGTGGATTCCCAACAATCACCTGATGGCCGCCGCGGGTGTCGGCGACTCCGTGGACGACGCGCTGACCTACTTGAAAGCGATCACCACGGGCGAGGTTCCGGAGGAGAAGCTGCGCGCCTATGCCGAGACGGCACCGGTCATGCTCAAGTACATGAGTGAGCGCGCCGGCCTGCGCATGCAGTCGATGCTTACCTACACGGATTATTACCCGGAGGCGCCGGGCGGCAAGCCGGGAGGGCGCTCCGTCGAGCCAGAGCATTTCGACGCGCGCTTGCTCGGCGATGAGTTCGATCGGCAACGTGAAGCGGCCCTGCAGGAGTTGGTCGTCGGCCGCATGTCGATGACCGCCACCGAAGCGCACCACATGCTGGCGCGCCACCCCGGCTGGGGTAAGCTGATGATGGGCATCATGGTGCGCTACTACAGCGACATCGGCGGCCGCCGGAAGGGCAAGCGCGATCGCTGCCTGTCGCTCGGCAACGCGCTCATGGGCATGCTGCGGCGCGCCCTCATGGATCGCAACATCGCGCTCTGGCTGAAGACGCCGGCACGCGAGCTGGTCGTCGACGCCGGCCGGGTTGTCGGCGCCGTCGTTGATAAGGATGGGCGCGCGCTGCGCATCAATGCGACCAAGGGCGTGCTGTTGGCCGGCGGCGGTTTCGAAAGCAGCGACGCGATGCGCAAACAACACTTGCCCAATCCGACGGAAGCGGCGTGGACAACCGCCAATCCCGGCAACACCGGAGACATCATTGAGATGGGCGTGGCGCTGGGGGCCGCGGTTGATCTGATGGATGATGCCTGGTGGGGACCCACCACCGTTGTGCCCGGCGAAGATCGCGCCCGCATGCTGGTCATCGAGAAGGGGCTGCCCGGCTCCATCTTCGTCAACAAGCGCGGCCAGCGCTTCCTCAACGAAGCTTCGCCATATAACGACATCTGCAAGCGCATGTACGAGAATCACACGCCCGAGTCGCCGTGCGTACCGTGCTACATGATCTTCGACGGCACCTTCCGCAAAAAATATCCGTGCGGCCCGCTTCTGCCGGCGTCCCAGGTTCCCGACTGGGCGCTGCCGAAGAAACTGAAGGAGAGCGGCTATCTCAAGAAGGCCGACACGCTCGACGGTCTCGCCGCACAGCTCGGCATCGACGCAACCGGACTCAAGGCGGCGGTAGCGAAAATGAATGAGTACGCCCGCAACGGCAAAGATCCTGAGTTCCACCGCGGCGAGAGCCTTTTCGACAAATACTACGGCGACGAGAAGGTCAAACCCAACCCCTGCCTCGCGCCCCTCGAACAGGCGCCATACTATGGCATCGTCGTGTACGCCGGCGACCTGGGTACCAAAGGCGGCTTGAAGACCGACGTCGGGGCGCGCGTGCTCAAGACCTCGGGTGAGCCAATCGCGGGCCTCTATGCCGTCGGCAACTGCTCGGCATCGGTCATGGGCCGCACCTACCCGGGAGCCGGCGGAACGATGGGTCCGGCGATGACGTTTGGCTACATCGTTGCGCGCGACCTCTTCGGCACCTGATAGAAGATGATCCACAGATTTTCACAGATTCGGAGGTGAGGCCGGAATCTGTGAGTATCTGTGTCAATCTGTGGATTGCCTTTGCGTGAGCTTTCCTTCCGTCACTTCCAAGGTGGACATGCGGTTCCACATCGGCGAGATCCCCGATTCCCCTGACTTCGTCCCCGACGCGAGTTGGACGCGGATGCCGGAGCCGACGCCGTGGGTCATGCAGCTGCTCGCCCTGCCGATTGGTCTGGGTCTCGCGTTGGTGCTTGGCGTGCTCTGGTTCAGGTTGACGCCCTTGGGGCAGGCTCCGGCGCCGTCGTTGGGCGGATGCTTCGGCGCGCTGCTCGCCATCGTGCCGCTGCATGAAGTGCTGCATCTGGCCGCGCATCCGCGTACCGGCGACTCGATCGTCGGCTTTTGGCCGTCGCGTCTGCTCTTCTACACGCACTACCACAACGAGTTGCCGTGTCGGCGGTTCCTCGCCGTTCTGCTCGCGCCGATCGTGCTGATCTCGTTCCTGCCATTGGCGCTTTGTGCGCTGACCGCGACCGCTTCGGCGTTCCTGGCGGTTGCGTCGGTTGTCAACGCGATGTTCGCGTCGGGAGATGTATTCGCGGTTGGGTTGCTGCTCGCGCAAGTGCCGCTGCACGCGAGGCTGCGCAACAAGGGATGGCGGGTCTACTGGAAGGTGTGAGATCGCTTGGGGCGGTCGCGACGACCTGTCCTTGACTCGCGGTTCTTGCTGGGCTGAAAGGAAGAGCGGAAGCCATTTTAGGGGTGAGATACGAGAACTGCCGATGATGCCGCGCTGTCCGGCCGCCGTGTTCTGGAGCTTGCAGACGAGAGCGGCGTCTACTGCGGCAAGTTGCTCGCCGACATGGGCGCCGACGTCATCAAAATCGAAGCGCCCGGTGGTGACGCCACGCGTCGTATTCCGCCGTTCTGGGAAGACCGGCCCGATCCCGACGGCAGCTTCTTCTTCCTCTACATGAACACCAGCAAACGCGGGATCACCCTCAACTTGGCACGGCACGAGGGTCGGGAGCTTTTCAAACAGTTGGCGCGCCGCGCCGACCTGATCGTCGAAACGTTTCCGCCGGATCGCCTGGATGCGCTCGGTCTGGGCTACGAGGCGCTTAAAGCGGACCATTCGGCGCTCGTGGTCACATCGATCACCGGCTTTGGACAGACCGGGCCGCACCGACACTTTGCCTCCGCCGACATCGTTGCTGGCGCCCTGGGCGGCGCGTCATACGTGACTGGCGAGGCCGAGGATCCACCGGTCAATTTGGCCGGAGCGCAGGCGCATGTCATGGCCTCGACCTATGCCGCGGTGAGCAGCCTGATCGCGCTGCACCACGCCACGCGCACCGGCGAGGGACAACATGTCGATATTTCGGTTGAAGAGACCACGGCCTCGGTGACGCACATCTGCGGCGCCGGCAAGTGGCTCGACGATAACCTCATCCCCAAACGCATGGGCACGGGGTTGTTCGCCTCGGTCCCCTCAGGTGCCTACCGCTGCAAAGACGGCCTGATCTACCTCATGATCAACCGGCCGTTGCACTGGAGGGCGCTGGCGGAATGGATCAGCGACGTTACGGGCAATGACGCCGTCCGCGATCCGCTCTTCGACGGCCCCTCGGCGAGTCGCCAGGCCAGCCGTGAGCTCATCGATTTCTACATTGCCGACCTGACGTCACGCTACACCGTCGAGGAGATCTACCACGAGGGGCAGCGCCGACACATCGCGTTCACCCCCGTCAACAGCGCTGCGCAGGTGGCCGGCGATCCGCACCTCGCGGCGCGCAGCTATTTCGTTGATGTCGCCCATCCCAACGGTGGCTCGTTGAAATACCCCGGCGCACCCTACCGTCACTCCGCAACCCCTTGGCGCATATCACGACCGGCGCCACGGATCGGCGAGCACAACAGAGAAGTGTACGGCGAGCTCGGGTTCTCCGCCGAGGCGGTACGGGACTTGGCCGCGAGAGGGATCATTTGACCCTGATAC
>CAZTDK010000221.1:0-9045 GCA_964611965.1 uncultured Binatia bacterium (SeqCode)
CGCAGCGCCGTCTTTCGGTGGTGTGCCGGCAGTCGCCCCCCCGGACTTCTCGACCACCCAAGCGGTTGCGAATGCAATCAATGATTTCGCCTGTCGTTTCAGAGACGGTGCTGGTTCGTCGCTCGGACGCAGCAATACCGATGCATGCACGGCCTTCGACGATGGTTCGTTCCACTTCGTCTTTTCCCCCTCCGACCCCACAGTGCGCTTCCCAAGCAGAATTCAGTTCTGTGGGCTGATCGACCGACCCTCAGCCTTTCCAACGGGTGACACGTTGATCACAGCGCGAATTCGCGATCTGGGGGGGGATATCAGCGATCCGGCTAGCCTCATCATCCGAGTCGCGCCCTGACACCTGCCTCACTTCGGCGGCAGATCGGGCAGCGCGCCACCGGAACCGCTGAGGAGATGCTCGGTGGTTTGCTGCTTGCGGAGAATTTCATTCTCCTGAGCGAGGCGTTCTTGCTCCTTGATCACTTGTTGGAGGCGCTGTTCGAGTTGCTCATTCTCGTTTTTCAGCGTGTTGGCTTCCGACCTGGTCGATTCGAGGCGATTTTCGACGTGTTCGATGTGCGTCACTTCGGTGCCCCAACGGAGATAGCCTGCCAGGAGGCCAGCAGCGGCGGCAATCATCACGGCAACGGCGGTTACCACCCAACGCATGATGGATGCTCTGCAGTCTCAGGAATAGCGGCCGGTTGGATTTGGAACCCCAAGGCCGCCCAACCGGCCGCCGAGCATAGAGCGGACAGCGCCGCCGGCCTAGCCGCCGGAAGATGTAAGCAGGGCGCTCAACTGACCGTCCACGTGTCGCCGCGATTCAGCAACTCGTCGAGATCCCCGTCCCCTTGCCGTTGCTTGGCGCTTTGCAACTGCTCGGTAACGATGTGCTCGTAGGTCTGCCGCGTCACCGCGCGGATGACGCCGATCGGCGTTGGAAAATTGGGCGGGCTCATCAAGCTCAACAGCAGCGCCAGCACGGGATCGGTCTCATCGTGAACCACCAAATCACCTTCCGTGACCCCATCGCCCAGCTGAACGACTTCGAGTGCGTGCCCCCGGAAGCGGATGCCCTTGTCACGGTCTTTTCCAAAGACCAGTGGCTTCCCGTGCTCGAGCACCAGTTGTGCGTCTGCCTTGGTGTCCTTCTCGGTCAGCGCACCGAACGCGCCGTCATTGAAGATGTTGCAGTTCTGCAGAATCTCAACGAACGAGGTCCCCCGATGCTCGTAGGCGCGGCGGACGATGTCCTGGAGATGCTTGGCCTCGACATCTACGGTGCGGGCGACAAAACTACTGTCCGCACCGAGCGCGACCGCAATCGGGTTAAATGGATAGTCGGCGGAGCCGAGCGGGGTGGACTTGGTGACCTTCCCGCGCTCCGAGGTTGGCGAGTACTGTCCTTTGGTGAGTCCGTAGATCCGGTTGTTGAACAACAGGATGTTCACGTCAACGTTGCGGCGCAGGATGTGAATGAGATGATTGCCGCCGATCGATAGCGCATCGCCGTCACCGGTCACCACCCACACCGACAACTCTGGCCGGGCGACCTTCAAGCCGGTGGCGATCGCCGGGGCGCGGCCGTGGATGCTGTGGAAGCCGTAGGTGTTCATGTAATACGGGAAGCGGCTCGAGCATCCGATTCCCGAAACAAAGACGATATTCTCGCGCGGCACACCGAGCTCGGGCATGACCTTCTGCACCTGCGCCAGGATGGCGTAGTCGCCGCAGCCGGGGCACCAGCGAACGTCTTGGTCGGAGACGAAGTCCTTGCGGGAAAGCTTCTGATTCGCGCTAGCGGTCGACATCGGGGTACGCCTCCAACATGCGATTGATGCGATTGACGATCTCCGACACCTTGAACGGCAGGCCCTGGATCTTGTTGAGGCCAACGGCGTCGACGAGGTACTCGGCGCGCAGGACTTTCACGAGCTGCCCGAGATTCATCTCCGGCACCAGTACCTGCTTGAATCGCCCGATGATGTCCTCGAGATCGCTGGGAAGGGGATTGAGGTGGCGCAGGTGCACATGCGCCACCGACTTGCCTTGGCGGTGCACCTCCTTGACCGCCGCAGCGATCGACCCGTACGTGCTGCCCCAACCGATGACGAGCAGATCGCCCTGTGGGGCTCCATGGATTTCGGTGGGCGGGATTTCGGCGGCGATACCGGCGATCTTGCGGGCGCGCACACGCACCATTTGCTCGTGGTTCGCCGGTGCGTAGCTGACGTTACCGCTTAGATACTCCTTCTCGAGACCGCCAATGCGATGTTCGAGGTCAGGGGTGCCGGGCACCACCCACGGCCGCGACAGCGTCGTCTCGTCGCGCAGGTACGGATAGAAACCGTTCGGGTCGGTGCGGAAGGCGACCTTGAATTCGGGCAGGTCGGTGACCCGTGGGATGAGCCACGGCTCGGCACCATTCGCCAGGTAGCCGTCGGAGAGTATGATCACTGGCGTCATGTACTTGGTGGCGATGCGCACCGCTTCGAACGCGATGTGGAAGCAATCTGCCGGCGTGGACGGTGCGATGATCGGGACCGGGGAATCGCTGTTGCGGCCGTAGAGCGCCATCAAGAGGTCGGCCTGTTCCGTCTTCGTCGGCAGCCCCGTGCTCGGGCCGCCGCGCTGGATGTCGGCGATGATGAGCGGAAGCTCGACGCTGACCGCCAGGTTGACCGTCTCGGCTTTCAGGCACATCCCTGGGCCGCTCGTGGTCGTAATGGCGATGGCGCCGCCGAAGGCGGCCCCCAATGCCGCGCCGACCCCGGCGATTTCATCCTCCGCCTGGAAGGTGCAAACATCGAAGTTCTTGAACGTCGCCAGCTCGTGCAGAATGTCGCTTGCCGGGGTAATCGGATAGCTCCCGAGGAAGAGCGGCAGGCCCGCCTTCTGCGCGGCGGCGACGAAGCCGATTGCCAGTGCCGTGTTGCCGGTGATGTTACGATACTTTCCCGGCGCAATCGCCGCCGGCTTGATCTCGTATGAGTTGGCGAAGACCTCCGTCGTCTCGCCGAAGTTGTAGCCCGCGCGTAACACTCTGATGTTGGCGGTCACCAACTCCGGAGTCTTCTTGAAACGTTGCGCGATCCAGTTCTCCGTCGAGTCGATGGGTCGGTGGAACAGCCACGAGGTGAGTCCGAGTGCAAAGAAGTTCTTGCACCGATTGACGGTGCGTGCCGGCAAGTTGGTATCGCGCAGCGTTGCGGCGGTCAGCTTGCTGATGTCGACCTCGAAGAGCTGAAAGCGGGTCAATGACCCGTCCGCAAGTGGGTTGGACTTGTACTCGGCTTTCTTCAAGTTCTGCTCGGTGAACTGTTCCTTGTCGACGATCAGAATTCCATGGGCGCGCAGGTCGCCAACGTTGACCTTCAGCGCCGCAGGATTCATGGCAACCAGTACATCGAGGTCGTCGCCGGGCGTGAAGACCTCGCGGCTGGAAAAGTTCAGCTGAAATCCGGAAACTCCGGCCAGCGTGCCCGCCGGGGCGCGGATCTCGGCAGGAAAATCGGGCAAGGTGCTGAGGTCGTTGCCGGCAAGGGCCGACTCATTGGTGAACTGCATGCCGGTGACCTGCATGCCGTCGCCGGAATCACCGGCGAAGCGGATAACCACGGCGTCTCGTGATTCGACAGGCTTTGCCGCAGGCGCAGCGATCGCGGGCTCACTGGGTGAAACAGCCATCAGGGATTCTCTCCTCAGAACGTAACGGGGGTGAAGTCACCAGCGCAAGCTGGACTGCCAAACCGACCAACGAACTCATGTTAGTGCCGGATGTTACCCGCCGCAGTGCGCCATTTCAATCTGCAGCTCGGAACCGAACGGGGCGTCGGTGCGCCGCGCGGGGCATTGCCGGATATCGCGACTGCCACTGAACATCCCGCAAGTTGAACAGACTCCAGTGCCGCGATGACGATCCCGTTTTTCGCGTCACTGCGGTGTTTGCGATCATGTGCGCCAGGTAAGGCGACGCTTTCAGCGCCCCTACATATTGCGCCCACCGCGTTTGCTGACCCCAAGTGGTTGCGCCCTCCACCGGGATGGTGTATTCGACACCCATCAAATTTTCGTTGCTCGGCTCAATGGAGAGGTTGCGCCGCAACACCGAAGAGGTTGTATAGTCTCATTGGCTCCAACTTTGCTTCTCCTGGCATCGTGTTGCCAAAAGCGAGTTGTCAGGGAGTACGGCTCTGCGCAGGGTGAGGGGATGATGATGGAAGAGCTCAGAAGAGCGCAACGGGACTACGCAACCGCCTTTGCGAATGTCCTGGCGTTGGCGAAGCAATGTGGATTGGATCATCCGACGGTCGAGCGCTTGCTGCACGCGCTGACATTGGGACGCGCCGCCGACAGCCTTCCTGAGGCGCGGCAAGCCGCCAAGTCCGACACCCTCGCGGACCGCCCGAGTGTCGCCCGCGATGACCGCATGCAAGCGGCGCTGCAGAGCGCGGCGCTGGCCTTCCAGCAGGTTGTCGACGCCGTGCACAAGGTCGGCGTCCCGGCGATTGCATAAGCAGCCTGCCTGGACTTGGAAGTAGGCAGCACCGGGACTGAGTCGGTTACGCCGCCGCTTCGACACCGGTGACTTCGTACTGGCCCTCGCTCTGGCCGGTGGTGACTTTGATGACGATCTTCTTGTCGAGCTTGGCTTCCATCGCCTGCAGGGTGCGCTCTTCGTACTGCTGTAGGAACTGGGCAACCGCCGGGTGCAAGCTGACGGTGATTTGCACCAGCGTGGGGTTGAGCGCCCCCTCGCGTTGGATGCGGCGCAGCACTTCGTAGGCGACGGTCGACGTCGCCTTCACGTGTCCCTTGCCGTCGCAGGTGGGACAGGATCCACAGAGGATCTGGAGCAGGCTCTCGCGCGTGCGTTTGCGCGTCAGTTCGATCAGCCCGAGCTCGGAGACCGGCAATAGTTTCGAGCGCGCCTTGTCCTTTTTGAACGCGTCGCTGAGCGCATCGAAGATCTGTAGCTGGTGATCACGATCCTCCATGTCAATGAAGTCGATCACGATCAACCCGCCGATGTTGCGCAAGCGCAACTGTTCGCAGATCGTCTTCGCCGCCTCCAGATTGGTCTTGAGGACCGTTTCCTCTTGATTCTTCTTGCCGACGTAACGTCCCGTATTGACGTCGATGACCGTCAACGCCTCGGTATGGTCGATGACGATGTAGCCACCCGACTTCAACCACACCTTGCGTTCCAACGCCTTGGCAATCTGCGGCTCGATGCGGAAGCGGTCGAAGATCGGCTCGGCCTCCTCGTACAGCTCGACACGCGACTTCATGCGCGGCATGACCGTGTCGACGAAGTCGAGGACGCGCTGGAAGTCGCGCGGACTGTCGACGAGCAGCCGCTCGGTGTCGGTGGTGAAGAGGTCGCGGACCGTGCGCAAAGTGAGGTCCATGTCGTAGTGCAGAAGCACCGGCGCACCACCTTGCTCGCTTTTGCGCAGGACGCGGTTCCACAGCTTCAGCAGGAAGCGGATGTCGCCTTGAATCTCGCGCTTCGACAGGCCCTCGCACGCGGTGCGGATGATGAAGCCGCCTTCGGGCGGCCGCTCGGCTTCGACGATCTCCTTGAGGCGGGCGCGTTCGCCCTCGTCTTCGATCCGCCGCGATACACCAATGTGGTGCGATGATGGCGTAAACACGAGATGTCGGCCGGGCAGTGAGATCATCGAAGTCACGCGCGCGCCTTTGCTGCCGATCGGTTGCTTGGCAACCTGCACGAGAACTTCCTGGCCCTTCTTGAGTTGTTCCTCGATCGGCACGCGCCGCGGCCCGGCCACCAGCGCCTCTCCTGGCAGCGCTTCGTTGAGCGGCGACTCTACGGACAGTGCCTTGCCGGATGCCTCCGTCGCCTTGGGCACAGCAGCGCTGTCTTCGGCGATGAACTCTTCTCCGAGGTCGACGTAGAGATCCGAGCCGTGCAGGAACGCCGCCTTTTCCAGGCCGATATCGACAAAGGCGGCCTGCATACCTGGCAGAACACGCGTGACGCGGCCCTTATAGATGTTCCCGGCGACGCCTTTGTCGTGCGAGCGCTCGATGAAGATCTCGACCAACCGCTGCTTTTCAAGCAGCGCCACCCGCGTCTCGAAAGGGGCGGAGTTGATGACGATTTCGCGCGCCACCGGAGTCACACTGGAACGCAAGCTGCCGCACGGGCCATGGAAGAGACGCCGGCCGCAGGCCCTAGCGGTCTGTCGGACTTGGCAGCCCCTAGCGACCGATCCTGTCCTGAGGCTCCCCGAAGGGGGGAGCGGTACACAAAAGAGACGGCGGCCGCAGGCCCCAAGAATGACTCGTATGTGTTTTGACTGTCGTGCACCGCCCGCTCCGGTGCCGGCATGATAGGGGTGCACACCCGAAAGGGCAAGGATTCGCCGCGCAAAGCGATGGATCCGGCGGCACGCGTCTCTGGAACTCAGGGATGGCGGCAATGGCGTTGGGAACGGACGATTAGGATCGCAAGGGCGCCTCGGCGCCAATAATGGTGCCGACCTTGCAAATCGGCAAGCCACGTGCGCGCTCCGCGTCGAGGTGCAGTACCGCGGCCAGGACCTCGCTGGGACGCAGGGTGCCCGACGTGCCGTGAAGAATTGTGGCGTCGAGTATCGCCGGTGCGTGTAGCCGTAGGTCGGAGACGAAATGGCACACGTTGACGGTGCGGACCTTACCCTTGGTGCGTTTGACGAGAGGAAAATTACTCGCGTCATGGAAGGCGGCGATACATTGCCGCAGCGCGACATCGCCGTCGCCGCCGATCAGCGCTGAGACATCGACATGGTAGCGGAAGGCGGTGATCTGTGACGCGATGCTTGGCGTGCGTCGCTGAATCGTTTCGGCGGCAACAATACGCATCCCGTCGGGCAACTGCGCGTCGAGGGCGAGGCGTACGCTCTCGGCATCGTGCGCCTCGACGAGATCGATGTCGACCAGCTCGCCGTCGCTTTCCGCTCCCAGCGGCAAAGCCGGACCGAACGCGAAGCGGGGCAACGGATGATAGCCTTGTGAAAAGGCAATCGGCAGCCGCGCGCGCCGCACCGCACGATAGAAAAGTGTGGTGAGCTCCAGGTTGCCGATGAAGCGGGCGCGCCGCCGCTTGGTGTAGGTGAGCCGTATCCGCGCTTGCGGCGCCATGGCCGTGCGGTCGGCGCGCGGCGCCAGGGCCTCGCCTCCGGCGGAGAGCCACTCCTCGGCATTGCCGAGGGCAGCGCTTGCCACCGCATGCCTCTGTCGGGTGTTCTCTCCTTGGCATAGGAAATCGGCTTGAGAGCTTGGGGGCTTGAGGGCTTGGTAGCTTTCCTCGCGCTCGGGCGAAGTGACGGATTCGTTTGCCCGCTTCGCCCGGATCTTGTGCCAGCCGCGGGGCTCCCATGCCCCGTGTGCATCCGGCCCGCCAACGATTTCACTCGCCCAGTGGTCGACCGCGGCGCCGCGATGCTCGCTCCCCTTTGCACCTGCCAGGTGATGGTCGACGTTCCGCACGTTGACGAAGTCGCACGCGCCGCAGTACGTGCAGCGCTCGACGCTGCAGTCTGGCGTTAGCGTCCCCGCAAAGGCGTGTGCCAGCTCGCGTTGCAGAAATGTCTTGGTGACCCCGCTGCTCAAATGGTCCCAGGGGAGGATCTCGTCCAGCTGGCGCCGGCGCAAGTAGAAATCCCCGCTCAGGCCCGTGTCGTGAAGTGCTGCTTCCCATTGATCGAAACGGCATGCCTCGTTCCAACCATCAAACCGGCAGCCGCGACGGAAGGCGTTGAGCAAGAGCTCGCCGACCCGCCGGTCCCCACGGGCCACGATGCCTTCGAGATACGACAGCCGTGCATCGTGCCAGCGGAAGGTGATGCGCCGCTTGCGCAGCTCGCGCTGCAGCAGGTTCTGCCGCGCTTCCATCTCCGCGATCGGTATCTGTGACGCCCACTGGAAGGGCGTGTGCGCCTTGGGCACGAAGTTGGAGACGCTGGCGGTCACCTGACGGCGGAAGCCGCCGGCTGCCGCGACCTTCACGGAGAGGTCGACGATGCCCATGAGATCCGCTTCCGTCTCGCTGGGCAAGCCGAGCATGAAGTACAACTTCAGGCTGCGCCAACCCAGGCCGAAGATCTGGCGCGCCGCCGCAATCAGCTCGTCCTCCTGGTATTCTTTCTGAATGATGTCGCGCATCCGCTGGCTACCGGCTTCAGGCGCCAGTGTGAACCCGGTCTTCCGCACCCGCGCGATCTGTGCGAGCAGCGACGGGGCAAGCGCATCGACGCGCGTTGAGGGCAGTGACACGGCGACCTTTTGCGGCTCCAGACGGTTCATCAACTCGGTCACCAACGGGTTGACGCAACTGTAGTCGCCGGTGCTGAGACTCATGAGCGAAACTTCGTCATGTCCCGTCAGCGCAACGGCGCGTTCCGCCTGCTCGAGAACCCGCCGCGGGTCACGCTCACGCAGCGGCCGATAGATGTATCCGGCCTGGCAGAAGCGGCAGCCCTTCACACAGCCGCGCATCACTTCCAGACTCGGACGATCGTGCACGATGTCCATCGTCGGCACGACGAACGTATCCTGCAGCGCCAGCGCGTTCAGGTCGGTGACGATCCGTTTCTCGACGCGGACATAGTCTGCCCGCAGCGGGCGAATCTCTGCCAGGCGTCCGTCGCTGTGGTAACGCGGCTCGAAGAACGCCGGCACATAGATCCCTCGAATCCCAGCCAGCGCGGCGAGCAGCTCGCTGCGCCGGCGACCGTCCCACGCGTTCACCGTTTCGCAGATCTCATGAATGATCTGCTCGCCATCCCCGAGGACCACGGCATCGAGGAAATCCGCCAGTGGCTCCGGGTTGAAGGCACACGGGCCGCCGGCGATGATCAGCGGATCGTCATTGCCGCGCTCCGCGGCTCGCAACGGGATGCCCCCCAGGTCGAGCATGGCGAGCACGTTGGTGTACGTCAGCTCGTACTGCAGCGTGAAGCCGACAATGTCGAACGCGTTGAGGGGAGTGCAGGTCTCCAACGTGGGAAGCAGCAGCTGGGCCTCACGCAACGCCGCCTC
>CAZTDK010000222.1:0-9011 GCA_964611965.1 uncultured Binatia bacterium (SeqCode)
CCTCCTTCATGAGTGCGGCAATGTAGCCGACATCGTCGACCGGCGGATGACCGTAGAAGTTGCAGCATTCGGGGGTTGCGTCCCAGAAGAGCATCCCTTTGCTGTCCGGCGTACCGTCCGGAAGCACCAGGATGAATTGGTAGGTTGTTGTCCGTTGCGCCAAGTGAAAAATGAAATCCTGCTCCGCGGCATTCGCGCCGTAGCCGTGCAACAAGATGACCAAAGGATACTTCCGTTGGATGTTGTAATCCTTGGGCAAGACTACCCGCGCCGGGCGGTCTTCTTGCGCCCCGATCGTCAAGGCTGGATTGGGATCCAGTGGGTGGCTGGCCACCGGGACGTTCTGGCTGCTTTCGCCGCACGCGGTGAAGAGGACGATCGATGCCAGCGACGCGACGACGCGGACGATTGCGGCGCCTCGATCCCGGTGGTGAGTGTCGTTGAGCAGCATGGATTCGATCTCCGCGCGGGGTGCCGTGCCCGCATCAATGCACGATTCGTTGCTTACCATCCCCGTAAATTCGACCACTCGCAATGTGACCGGATCTCGGGCCCACCAGCCGCGACATCGCGAGGCCGTTCCTAATAGAGCGCCGGGAAGACGAGTGTCAAATCGAGAGGATCACGAAAGCATCGTATTTTGAAAGCGCCAAAGGCAGGAGTGTGTCAATGGGAGCACCGCATGAGCAGAAACGCTGATCGACTGCGACAACTATTTGTAGACCTCGATCGATTGGACTTCGCCGCGGTCGCGCGTTACTGCACCGAAGACTGCGCCTACGAAGACGTGCCGTATGCGGAAGCAACGGCGGTCGGGCCGGAGGCGATTTGCGCCAAGCTCGAGATGGGACTGGGGATGCTCGAACGCATTCCAACGACGATCCACGAACTGGTTGAGGATGGCGACACGATCCTTATCGAGCGTACCGAGGTGTGGCATCACCGCACCGGTGAGCGTGCCACTCTGAAGGTTGCCGCCGTGTTCAAATTTCGCAACGGCATGCTCACCTTGTGGCGCGACTACTGGGACGCCAAGACCCTGTTCTCCCAGCAACCTGCGAGCTGGCTCCCCGACCTGCCGCGGCCGTAAGACTCTCGATGTCAGGCCTCGCCGCAATGGACTTCTTCACGGAGCCTCTGCCCCGCGGTAGAATCCAAACATGAAAAGGGCGGGCCATACGTTTCTGCTAGCCGTCATCATCGCCAGGCTTTCCAGTGCGGCAGCAGCGGAGACCTTCTTTGAATGGACCGACGCTGCCGGAGTCATCCATTTCACGAACATCAAGGCCGAGGTGCCTACGGAGCGGAAGTGGGCTGAAGTCGCGGTGGATGCTGCGCCGGCGGCGAGCGTCGCCCCAGAGCCCGATCCCCCGGTGCCGCCACCACCAACCGCCGGGACGGCGATCTATGGGTCGCCGGTCGCGCCTGAATGGAACATCGGCCCCCAGGCCGATACGGCCTACGCAAACCCCGACGAGTACGGGCCCTACTTCTACGGCTATGACGTTCCGTACGTCTACCCCGGTGGAACCGTAGTCGATCACCGACACGCCGCCCGGGACCTCGGACCACGTCTCGCACCGCCGTTGGTTTCAGGGAGGATGCGGAACCGCGGCTATTCCAGAGGGCATCGCTAAACGGCCGCCGCCAGTGTCCCCCGAGTGGAATCGCGACCAACTCCAGGACCGGACAGATCCCGGTGAGACAGTGCCTGCGCCTCCGCTTGAGGCCGGTCGCGGCACGGCTGTCTCAACGATGGCGGGCATTTCTGCGCAATCACCTTGCGGAGACGATCGCCGTTTGCATGGCAATTTCAAGCACGCGCAATGCTCGGAGCGTTCGCTCGAACGGCATCATCGGGGAAGAATATGAAGGACCTCCTCCATGTAGCGATCGGCGGCGGCTGCCGCTTCCTCCGGACCGCTGCCGTTTTGACGGGCGCTCAGATAGGCCGCGTACCAGTCCCACCAGTGATGCTTGGCGTGCGTCTTCTCATAGTGGCCGTGGTGCTCCTCTGTCTCGCGGAGAAGGCCTGCAAGGGTTGCAACGTCCATGACGTGGGCTCCTGTCAACGCTTCCACTCGCGGCCGGGAAGTCGCGTCTTGATCTCCTGAAGCAGCCACCCATTGCCGTCCGGATCGCGGAACGAGGCATACGAGGCGTAGGAACGGCCTTGGGGGTCTGGCCCCGGTGCGCGCGCCTGGGTGCCTGCGTAAAAGCCGCCGCCGAGGCCACCGCCGGCGTCGTGGAACACCTCGCTGACCTCGACGCCGTGCGACAGGAGCTCGCTGCGGGCCGCGTCGATGTCGTACACCGCCAGGACTAGGCCGTCGATCGAACCTGGTTTGGCGGAAGTGATCCCCTTGCCGAAGATGATCGACGCCTCCGAACCGGCAGGAGTGAACTGTAGAATCCGGTAGTTCTCGTTGGCGGCGTAGTCGACATCCAACCGGAACCCCAGCTTCTCGTAGAACGCTTTGGCCCGATCGACGTCTGAAACAGGTACGACCAGGACTTCTAGTTTCATGTCCATGACTACCCTCCTTTGCGTTGTTCTTGGTGCTGAACTTCAGCAGAATATTCGCGAGGCGCAAGTCTACGGCGTGGCGCCGCACTGGCCAAAGTTTGCCGACAACAACGAGAAGTCGACCAGGACCACGCAGCCGCTCAAGTCGAAGTCCGCCCGGGCATCGAACCCTGGATCGCCGGTGCACGCGCCGAAGCTGGTGGCCAGAATCGAGAAGTCTACGAGCTGCACGCAGTTGTCGTCGTTGGCATCTCCTTCGCGCAACGTCCCGAAGTTCACCGGATTGTCGCCGGCTACCAGGATCACATCCTGGCAGTTCTGCAGCGTGTGGCTGTGCTTGACGCAGCCCACATACGACCCCGGCGAGAAGCCGCCACACATGAAGTCTCCGCTCTGATCGGTCGTCGGCATGCACGTCACAGCGGCCCCGCCCGCCTGCGGTGTCAGGCTCACCCGCAGCGGGACGCTCCAGCGCGGGTCGGGGGGCGCCGGACGCCCCTGCAAGGTCACCGAGCCGAGTAGCAGGGCGTTCGTCGGGAGCGGCGACGCGGTTGGGCTTACCGTCGGCGTTGCCGTCGACGTCCCGCTCAGGGTCGCCGTGGTCGTCGGCGTGTTGGTCGGCGTCAGCGTCGGCGAATTACTCGGCGTGTTGGTCGGTGTGTTGGTTCGCGTCGCGGTGTTGGTCGGCGTCAGCGTCGGCGAGTTGGTTGGCGTCCGTGTCGGTGTTGCGGTGTTCACGGGGGTCTGGGTCGCCGTGCTGGATGGGGTTTGGGTTGGTGTCTGTGTCGGTGTGCGGGTGGGAGTGTTGGTGGGCGTCAAGGTTGGCGAGGGACCGACAGCTGCCAGACGTCGCACCTCGCCGCCGCCGTTTGCCGTGTAGTAAATTGCGCCGTCCGGAGCCATGACGAAGTCGGACGGCGTGTTGGCGCTGGTAGCGACCGGTGCGGGCACCCCGGTCAGGCCGTTGCGCATCGCGTTCGGAGTGATGTGGTAGATGACGCTCGAGGTACAGTCGCCGAAGACGTAGTCTCCGGCCATCGCTCCGAACGCGTTGCCGGCGAATGTGCCGCCGATGAGGCAGGTGCCGAGCGAGGTCCCGCCGGAGTGCGGGTAGGTGAGCACTGGCGCGATGTCGGTGCCGACTACGCACGGCTGTGGGGCGTTCGGCGGGCCTTGCAGATTGCCTTCGCACCGCGGCCAGCTGTAGTTGCCGCCGGCTGTACCGATGTCGACTTCTTCGACGGTCTCGTCGCCGACATCGCCGATCCACAGTTTGCCGGTCGCCGCATCGAAGCTCATGCGGAACGGGTTGCGGAACCCGTAGGCCCAGATCTCGCCGCGGTCGCCAGCCACACCGACGAACGGGTTGTCGGCGGCTGGTGTACCGTCGAGGTTGAGGCGCAGAACCTTGCCGTTGAGCGACGTGAGGTCCTGCGAGTACGGATTCGTCGACGAGCCGGGGCCGCCGACGTTGTCGCCGAGCCCGCTATCGCCCGCGCCCACCCAGAGCTTCTGATCCGGCCCGATCCGCAATACCCCGCCGTCGTGGTTGCCGTTGTCGGTGCGGATGCCGGAGAGCAATTCAGTCAGCGAAGCCAGATTCACCGTCCCGCCGGACATGGTGACGCGGACGACTTGATTGAATCGGCCCGTCGAGGTGCCGCAGCCTCCGGCGCCGGCTTTCGTCCGATACAGATAGATGAAGCCGTTGCTCGAGAAGCCGGGATCGATCGCGACGCCGAGGAGTCCCATCTCTGAAGCAGTGCAGACCGGGATCGTGACCAGCGTTGTGGTAGTGCTTCCGTCGAAGAGCTTGAGGTTGCCGACCTTTTCCGTAATCAGCAGGTTTCCGTTCGGCAGGAAGGCTATGGCGGTCGGCGCCTGCAGGCTGCCGACGACGAGCGAGTCGGTGAAGCCAGTGGCCGGAGTGCCGGCGTGAGCCGTGGTGGCCAGCGTCACGAGCGCTGCGAGTACAAGGGCGTTGACGTGTTGGCGCAAGCATTCCTCCTGTGACACCCGCTATTGGCCCAGCGATCACCTTGTACCAGGCTTCGCTCAATCCATCCCCAAATACCATCGCGCTGGCGCCTCGCCAATATTCAATCCGCCGCCAGGCAAACACCATGGACATCCTGGGGCGTCTTTCGATAGAGGTCTCGCATGGGAGGTTTCATGGACGCCGCCGACAAAATCGCCGTAGTGGAGAAATACATCCGGGCCTTCGCCGACAACGACATCACCCTGATCAAGGAGATCTATGCCGAAGACGCCACGGTGGAGGACCCTGTGGGCAGCGAGGTGCGCCACGGCATCGCTGCGATCGTGGAATTCTATCAGCAAGGCTTTGGCGCCGGAGCCAAACTGGAGCTCACCGGCCCGGCCCGTTGCGCGGGGAATGCTGTAGCATTTCCTTTCTCTGTCACCGTCGCCACCATGAAGATCCACGCCATCGACGTGTTTGAATTCAACAGCGGCGGCAAAGTCGCTTCGATGAAGGCTTACTGGGGGCCGGAGAACATCACCCTTTGAGTGATGCCGCCGCTGGTCGCCGGCTCGTCTGTCGGAAGGATGCTACGTTCGATTCGCCGCGAGACTAGTCCACGCTTCAGGGTACATTGTTGAAGTATTGGTTCTGGTGCGTGAACGTCGTCAGCCCCGCGCGTTGGAAGAAGTGTGGCTTCCACAAGCCGAGCGCAGGAGGATTGTTCTGGTTTATGGCGTCGAACATGGAGTAGCTGTCCGGCAACGTCCCATACTTCGGAAGAGGACACTGGTCGTTTGTCGCAGGAGTCAATCCGGGCGCCCAGATGTCCCACCAGAACGCTCCAGGATTGGCGCCGTCACCGCGGTTGCGCAGCCAGCAGCCTGTCGGACGAGGCAGTCCATAGCGACCAACGGGAGCGGGCCAGAGAAAAGACGCCGGCCGCAGGCCTAGCGGATGCCGCCCAGCCCCGGGATGAGCGGGAGATCGAGGGCGGTGACCCAGCCCGGCGGCAGCGCGTTGACCGCCGGCACGGCGTTGAGCGCGCGCATGCCGGTGGCGAAACAGCCGGCCGTCGCGGCGTCGCGGCCGCTCCCGTCGGTGAAACGAAAGGCGGTTTCCTGGGTGATCGACGGCGATCCCTCGATCTCGACGCGGTACACGTCGTTCTGGGTCCCGCGCGGCCACTCCGGCGCGGCGTCGGCGCCGACGCGGTTCACGTGCTCGAGTTGAATGCGCGTCTGCCCTTTGTAGATACCGTTGATCGTGAAGTGGATGGCGGCGACCTCGCCCGGGTTGATCCGCCCCTTGGCGGTCGTGATCGGCGTGTCGGTCACCCATTTCTCCCAGGTGGTCGTGATCGCGTCGAGCTCGATCCCGACGGCGTGTGCCATCATCGGTACCGTCCCACCCCACGACATGACGAGAAGGTCGGGGTTCTCGAGCAGCGCCTGGAACTCCGGCGGCTTGCCGATCCCCATCTCCATTTCGTAGTCGCCCGTATAGTTGATGTAGTCGAGGATCTCGAGCGCGCGCACGATGCGCACCTCGGCACAGAGCCCCATGAGCGTCATGGGAAACAGATCGTTGGCAAATCCGGGGTCGATTCCGGTCGTGAAGCACGACGCGCCGCCGGCGGCGCACGCCGCGGTAATGGGCTCGATCCACTGCGGCGGGTTCCGGGTCATCGAGGGCCACACCCACGGGGTCATCGCCGTCGAGCAGACGTCGATGCCTGCTGTGAGGAAGGCCTTCATCAGCCGGATGTTGTCGCGCGCGTGGGCGGCCGTTGGACCGTAGTGCACGAGCGCATCAGGCGCCAGCGCGATCAGCGCCGCGACGTCGTCGGTCGCCGTGACGCCGATCGGATCGATGCCGCAGATAGTGCCGGCGTCTTTGCCGATCTTGTCCGGATGGCTGACGCCGATGCCGACGAGCTCGAAGTGCGGATGGCGGATGACTTCGGGGATCACGAGCTTGCCGACGAAACCGGTACCCCAGACGACGATGCGCTTCTTCACGTCGACCCCTCGTCGGCGCCCCCGATGAAGCCGTAGACGGTGGTGATGATGGATTTCACGAACCGTTGATAGGATTCCCACTCCTGGTCCGTGCTCGGCGGATCGGCGAGGTACCGGTTGAGATCGGTCAGCCACCCTTCGAGGATGCCCACCAGCACGGGGTCGTCAAACCCCAGCGACGCGGGGTCGGCCAGTACTGCCTCGCCCAGGGCGATCAACGCGCGCGCGTCGTCCAGCTGGGGAAGCGGATCAGCCACGAAGACCGGTCGCGCGTCGTCGTTCGCCACGTCGGCGGTCATCAAGGCAACGTGACGTGTGATCTTCGCGAGTTTGTCGAAGCCGACGATGCCGATTTCGTCGGCGGGCGTGTGATACTCGGGCGACGAGCCGGAGCCGAAGAAGATGACCGGCACGCCATGCAGCCGGAAGGGCAGGTGGTCGCTGCGTCCGCCCGTATCGCTGCCGACAAAGAAGGACGAGACCGGCCACTGGGTGAATCCCGTCTCGGCGTTGATCGTCTTGATCCGCTCACGCAGGCCCGTCGCGTATTCGGTGCCGATGGCGAAAGAGTCGTCGACCCCCTTGATGATGTACGCGCCGACGTTGTCCACCGAGTACATGGCCGCGATCTTCTCGATCGGGACACGCGGATCCTCGTCGGCGAAGTGGTGGCTGCCCAACAGGCCGTCCTCCTCGGCGTCCCAGAGGACGACCAGGACGGAGCGGCGGGTCCGCAATCGGCTGCGCGCCAGGGCGTTGGCGATGGCCAACGTGGCGATGGTGCCCGCGCCGTTGTCGGCCGCCCCGTTGCATATCATATTGCCCGGCGCCAGCTTGCTCTCAAGGCATTGACTGTGCGGCGCGCCCACGACGCCCAGGTATCGTAATGGCCGCTGACGAGAACGTATTCGTCCGCCAGGGCAGGATCGTTGCCGGCAATCCGGCCGACGAGGTTGATGCCCTGTGCAAAGGCCTGCTCGAAGCGATCGGTGCCCATTGGCTCCAAGCCGATATCGGTCATCTGCCCCTCGAGCCACGCGCGGGCCTTCGCGCCGCCGCGGGTCAGGTTGTCGCGCCCCTCCATATCGTCGGCGGCAAGCACGGACAGGCGCGACGCCATCCATGTGCTGTCGATGGTGGAGGCGGCCGCGCGGGCGGATGCCTTCCACGCCTCCGCCGTGGGCGGCGCGGATGATGCGGGCGGAACGGACGAGGAATCTTCGGACGAGCAGGCGGCTAGCAGCGCCAGTCCGCAGGTGAGGATCAGAGTTGGTTTCATCGAAGGTGCACCTACACCAATCGCGGTTCAAAGGCACATGGCTCTTAACGAGAGCATCATCAAGGCGAACCCGACGCCGTAGGCGCGGTCGCGCGTCGAGCGTGTCTTGCGATTGCGGTCGAGGCGGCTCCACAGGCGATGCGCGCTCGCCTGTGCACACATGTCCGCCATTCCCGGCGGTGTATGTGGGGCTCCGATGACAATCGAAAAATCCGGATGCAGCAGATTGCGACGGTACGGCATGGAGCGCACCGGTTGTCTGCCGGCACCGTGCCGAGCGGGCTGGGCGGCTTCGCACTCGGCGGCGCGCCCGAGATCTATCGAGGCGGTGCCGCGGACGATCCTCCAAACCATCTGGGGACGCGGCTCTGGTACCGCCGGTAGGGTTCGCCCAGTTGTCTCATGAGCCCGCTCTCCTCGTATGGGACGATGATGAACGCCAAGGAGAGCCACATCAACAGCAGCCCCACGAGTACGGCGACGCTGCCATAGAAAAGTGCCCAGCCGATCCAAATGGTGCAGTGGCAGAGATAGATCGGGTTACGGGTGTAGCGGTATGGTCCACTGACGATGAGATATTGCGTGGGCTCGAAAGGTGTCACTTCCATCCGCCAACCATGTTGCGTCGCTGATCTGACGTGGAGCACGATGATCCAGACGATGAGTGCGAGGCCGCCCACGACCGGTAGAAGGCCGAATACGTTCCACAAGGCGGGATGCCCTGCCGACCATCCGTGTCGAGATGACAGTCTCGACACGCCAAACGGGAGCGCGACGTGAAACAGCGACAATGCCAGCGCCTGAACCAACGGCGCCCACAGCGGAAGGTCGTGGCGCAGCGGGGGACTTGTCTTCTGCACAGCACGGCGTATAGGACTCCCGCCAGTGCATGGTCAAGCCGTTCCGGACGTTGAAGAGCCTTTTCGAATTGATGTTTCCTTGTATCGTGTCTCTTTGATAAGCCCCATTTCGCAACGTCTTGCGTTCGGTTCCGGACGAGAAAATAATCGCCCTCGGTACCGCGAGGGCCGTGGGCCGTCCCAAAGAGAGGAATCGCCATGACGAGATCAGACACCTCGACCGCACTCCGATTTGACCCACCCGGGCCCGGATCGTGGGAGCAAGACCCGGTGCACTTCCCGCGCCCGATGACGCGCTACTTCCAGGAGACGCATCCCCCCTCCTTCAAGCGGGGCACCAACG